>CAZJJF010000297.1:0-5336 GCA_964546245.1 uncultured Anaerolineales bacterium | reverse complement strand
CTCGACAGATGGTGGCCTGAACTGGGGACTGCGCAGCACGGGCATCCCTGGCGCCAACCTGGGCCGCATCACGCTGGCCCTTGCTCCATCCAACTCGCAAGTTCTGTACGCCAGTATTGAGAACAGCTCCAACAACAATCTACTGGGCGTATATCGCACCGATGATGGTGGCGCGAACTGGGCCAGTATCGGCGCGCCAGATTTCTGTGGCAACCAGTGTTGGTACGACAACGTGGTCGGCGTGGACCCGACTAACCCTAATCGCGTCTTCCTGGGCGGCATCGGGGCGCAGTTCGCCACTGGGGCCGGCAACCCGCTGGCCTGGGTCTTCAGCAACGTCAACGGCCTGCACGCCGACCAGCACGCCATTGCCTGGGACCCGAACAACAGCACCATCGTCTACGTCGGTAACGACGGCGGTCTCTACCGCTCAACCGACAGCGGGGCCAACTTCACGCGCCTTGATATTGGAGCCATCACCCAGCACCAGGGCTTCATGGTCCACCCCGTCCTGCCCGATTGGGCGGTGGCCGGGTCGCAGGATAATGGCAGCATGTATTACACGGGCGACCGGGTGAACTGGCAGGCCGCCGCCGGCTGCGACGGCGGTAACTCGGCGGTGTCTCAAGCCCTCGTCGCGCCCAACGAGGTCTACATCACTACCCAATCGAGCGGCTGTAGCCGCATCGCCCGCGCCGACACCATCACCGGCGCCTTCAACCAGAAGACGACCGGCATCACCATCGGCGGCAACGGCCGGCCCGACGGGAACGCTCTGTTCTACCCGCCGCTCGAGATCGACCCCAACAACCCCAACACGCTCTACTACGCCTCGAACTTCGTGTATCGCACCACGGACCGCGGCGACAACTGGAGCTACCTGCCGGCCGCGCCCGGCCAGCAGAGCCTGAACGGGCGCGTGTCCACCATCGCCGTCGCGCCCAGTGATTCGACGACCCTCTACGCGGGCACGGACAGCGGGCGCGTCTGGCGCATGACCTCCGCTTCCACCAACTGGGTCGAGGCCAATGACTTCGCGGCGGCGTGCGGCCCGGGGGCGACCTGTCTGCCGCAGCGGTTCGTGACGCGGGTCACCGCGCGGCCCGGCGTTCCAACCACCGTATATGTCACCTTTGGCGGCTTCGCGGCCGGTGGCGGGCGGCCCGGCCACGTCTTCCGCTCCGTCGATAGTGGCGCGACGTGGACAGACATCACCCCGCGTGACTACTTCAACAACCGGATTGATCTGCCCGTCAATACTATCGTGATCGATCCCAACCTGCCCGACCGCCTGTTCATTGGCACGGACATCGGGGTACTCTACTCCGACAACAACGGCGGGGCGTGGCAATTTCTGGACGTGGGGATGCCCGATGTTGCCATCTACAACATGGACATCCACCCCGGCACGGGCAAGGTCCGGGCGGCCACCCACGGACGCTCGACTTATGAGCTGGAGGTGGCGGGGCCGAGATTGAACGTCGAGAAGCGCCTCGTGTCTCCGGTCAGCGGGGTCGCCCGCGTCGGCGACGCCGTGGTCTACAGCATCCGTATCAGCAATACGGGCACGACTAACATCACAAGTCTGCCCCTGGACGACATCTTCGATGGCCGTTACCTGAGCTACGTTTCGGCCAGCCCGCTCCCCACCGCCGTCGGCCCGAACCTCGTGGAGTGGGCCGATCTGACCGGGCTACCGCCCTTTGGCATCGGCCGCTCGCTGCGCCCTAACGAGGCCATCACGATCATGGTCACGTTCCAGGTCATCGGCTGTCCGACGCCCGCGGCCATCCCCAACAAGGCGAAGGTGAGCGGCGCCATCGATGAGAACCGCGATCCCGTGCCGACGTTCGAGGCGGTGGCTGGCCTGACCATCGCCTGCCCCGCCGTCGCGGTGAGCAAGCGTCTCACCAACCCCGACCCATGCGCCATCTTCGGCCCCGGTGACAGTATTCAGTTCACCGTCACCATCACCAACACCGGCAACACGAATCTCGTCACCATCCCGTTGGTGGATACCTACGATCCGGCCTATCTCCAGTTCAGCTCGGCGACGCCAACACCCAACTCGACCGCTCCGCCCGGCACGCTGACGTGGAATGATTTGACGGGACCGGCCCCCAACGGCTTCGCTCTCAACCTCGCGCCGGGGCAGGTGTTCAACGTCGCCGTGGCGTTCACCGCGCTGCAGAGCACGTCGGGCCTGGCGAACGGGGTGACCGTCAACCGTGTCCGGGTGCAGGGGGCAACGGACGAATACGGCTTCGTCGCGCCGACGGCCAGCGGGGGGGCGGACGTGGCGATACGTAGCGCCGACCTCTATGTCGAAAAGACTCAGTTGACCGAGTATCCGCGGGTGCAGGTGCGGGATAACGTGGCGAACACGCTGGGTATGAGTCCCTTTGGCCCGCGGCTGAGCAATGCTGTTGTGATGGCAGGGGAGATCATTACCTACAACGTCAAGTACGGCAACCGGGGGCCAGACGAAGCCGCCTTCGTCCGCATCGTGGACACGATTCCGGCCGGCGCTGTCTACCTGGGCCACAACCTGGCGCCGTGCCTCGACCGCGACATCCGCACCGCCTGCTATGTGGGCCGCGTGGCCCCAGGTGAAAAGCGCGAGTTCCAGGTATGGATACGGATGCCTCTCCCCAGCGAACCGGGCTTCAGCACGCCGCCGGGCACCCTCCTGGTCAACCGCGTCACGATCGACTCTGGCTTCACCGAGGCGGGGCCGGCCTGTGGCACGCCTGACGCCCTGCCAGGCGACAACACCGTGACGTACAACACCACTGTGCTGGGTGAGTATGGCGATGCGCCCTCGGCGGCGGTGGGCGGAGACCTGCCCGGCTATGGCGCACAGGTGACAGGTGCGTACGGCGCCAACTATGCCCATGAGTGGCTGGGCCGCGCCGTCAGCGGGGAGCGCAGCGCGAGCGATGCGGCGGACCCTGATAGTGAGCCGAATCTGGGGCCGTTCAATACCGACCATCACGACGATGGCGTGTTCTACCGCAACCCGTTCGCGTTTGGGTTACCCAGCAGCCAGCGCACCTACCTCCCCGCTGAGTGGGCGGTGACGGCGCGCGTGACAGTATCCGTGGCCGACCCGTCCGCCGGACGCTATACCATGGCGCCCGGCAACAAGTTGTACGTCCGATCGTGGGCCGACAGCAACCGTAACGGCGTGTTTGGCGACGCGGGCGACACGATCATGTTCGACTGGCAGGGCGGGCCGGGCCTGGTGGGGAGCGATCTGACGCTGTGGCCGGCCGGGCAGTCGTACCACATCATGGATCTGCGCATCCAGGCGCCGGGTGAGACGGGCTGGATGATGGTGCGGACACGGTTGAGCTATGGCACGCCCCCGACGCCCGGCGGGGTGATGGACTTTGGCGAGATCGAGGATAATCTGATCGGCGTGTTCCTCGGCACGGCGCCGCCCGGCATACCCGGCCCCACGCAGCCGCGACCGCCAGCGCCGTAGACTCGCGGGCTTAGCCGTCAGCCGGCCGACGGCTGACGGCTAGCAGCCGTTGCGCTCGCAGGCGGTCATCCAATGGCTGGCGTAGCCATTGTGCAGCCCCCACGTCAGGGCGCGCATCTGCTGGGCCGCGTTGGTATCCGGCCAGCCTTCGCGGCCCGGAGGTAGGCTCCGCCACAATCCGCCGCGCCGGTTGAACTGGGCTGGACCTACGCTGTACTCACCGCGCGTGTTAAGGGCGTAGGGATTGAAGTTGCTCTCGCGCTTCACGATGCGTACCGCCAGGCCAATCTCGTCTGGAGTCAGGTCTTGCGAGACGCCCCAATAGATCAAGGCCTTGTAGACCTGGTGCTCGTTCCACGCGCCCAGGGTGTAGCCACCCGTTATGTCGTAGTCCGCGTCATAGATGTAGCCGGGCATGCTCGCCACTTCCAGCCTTAGCGGGTCGGCCGCCTCAGTGCGCACGGCCCACGGGATAAGCGCCAAAAGCGCGATGATGGCGCACGCTGCGGCAAAAGCGTAGCGCTTCAAGTGTCCCCCCTATAGATAGAATGTAGTACCTACGTGTAGAATAACGTCGGGGGCAGGCCCGTGTTACTCGCCTGTTACGCATCCTTCACGCGGCGCGCCGGGTGGGCGTGGCGATGTCTTATCGTGGCGAAAGGGAATCCCCACTTGCACACCTGGAGTATACTGTATAATACGATACTGGATTAGCCTGTCTCGCCCCTGCCATGTCAGCCGCGGATGCGATGGCCTGCGCGGTGAGGCTCATATACACTACTTCCCATGAGGAGCGAAGGATGGCTGTAGCACAATCAACATCCCCCGTCACCGTGCCTGACTACGTGAAGAATGAGCGGCTGCGGACCTGGGTCCAGGAGATGGCCGCCCTGTGCCAGCCCGATCAGGTCTATTGGTGCGACGGCTCTGAGGAAGAGTACGATCGCCTGTGCGAGGAAATGGTCCAGTCTGGCACTTTCATCCGCCTCAACCCAGAGAAACGGCCCAATAGCTTCCTGGCTCGCTCCGACCCGAGCGACGTGGCTCGCATGGAAGACCGCACCTTTATCTGTAGCCTGCGCCAGCAGGACGCCGGTCCGACCAACAACTGGATGGACCCGGCCGAGATGAAGGAAACCCTCAACCAGCTGTTCGACGGCTGCATGCGCGGCCGCACGATGTACGTTATCCCCTTCAGCATGGGGCCGCTCGGTTCGCCCATCGCCCACATCGGCGTCGAGCTGACCGACTCGCCCTATGTCGCCACCAACATGCGCATCATGACCCGCATGGGCCGCGCTGTGCTGGATATCCTGGGCGAGCACGGCTTTTTCGTGCCTTGCATGCACTCCGTCGGCGTGCCGTTGGCCCCCGGCCAGAAGGACGTCCCGTGGCCATGCAACAAGGAAACACGCTACATCGTCCACTTCCCCGACGAGCGGTCCATCTGGTCCTACGGTAGCGGCTACGGTGGCAACGCCCTATTGGGCAAGAAGTGCTTTGCTCTGCGCATCGCTTCGGTCCTGGCCCGGGACGAGGGCTGGCTGGCTGAGCATATGCTCATCCTGGGTGTCAAGTCGCCTGAGGGCGAAAAGAGCTATGTCACCGCCGCTTTCCCCAGCGCGTGCGGCAAGACCAACTTCGCCATGCTCATCCCGCCGAAAGCGTTGAGTGACTGGGAAGTGACGACGGTCGGCGACGACATTGCGTGGATCAAGCCGGGGCCGGATGGCTGTCTATATGCTATCAACCCCGAGAAGGGCATGTTCGGCGTCGCCCCCGGCACGTCGGAGTCGTCCAACCCGAACGCGATGGCGACCATCACCAAGAACACCATCTTCACCAACGT
>CAZJJF010000296.1:0-5344 GCA_964546245.1 uncultured Anaerolineales bacterium | reverse complement strand
GGCGCCCTAACCGCCAAGGAGATCGAGCAAGTGATCGGCGGGCCGGTCACCCGCGAAGCTCGCAACGCCCGCGAGGCGCTGCACGCCCTGCGCCGCGTCTATCAGGGCACGACCGGCCACGAGTATCTACAAATCCGAGTCCAGGAGGAGCGTGACTGGCTGCGCGACATGGTAGAGACGGAGCAGTTCTACCCGCCACAGGCCCCCATCCACGAGATCGATCTACTTCAGCGCCTGACCCAGGTTGAAGCCTTCGAGCGTTTCCTGGGGCGCACCTTCCCTGGCAAGACACGCTTCTCCATCGAAGGCCTCGACGTCATGGTCCCCATGATGGACGAGCTAATTGGCGCGTCCGCCGACGAAGGCACGCGCTACGTCGTGGTTGGCATGGCTCACCGCGGCCGGCTCAACATCCTGACTCACATCATGGGCAAGTCCTACGCCGGCATCCTGGCCGAGTTCCAGGACCTGGGCCGCCATCCCCACAGCGACGCTGCCGATAGCGCGGACGAAGGCTGGTCCGGCGACGTAAAGTATCACCTGGGCGGCGTCTATACCCCACCGGAGGCGCGCCGCCGCGCAGTGGACGGCCAGGTAGAGATGAAGGTCAAGCTGGCCCCCAACCCCAGCCATCTCGAGTTCGTCAACCCCGTCGTCGAAGGCATGGCCCGCGCGGCCCAGACGCGCAACACTCTGCCCGGCGCGCCCGTCCTCGATTTCAACGCCGCACTGCCCATTCTCATCCACGGCGACGCCGCCTTTCCCGGCCAGGGTATCGTGGCCGAGACGCTCAATATGTACCGCCTGTCAGGCTACACCACCGGCGGCACCCTTCACATTATCGCCAACAACCAGATTGGCTTCACCACGTCCGCCCTACGCGGCCGCTCGACCACCTACGCCAGCGACCTCGCCAAGGGCTTCCGCGTGCCCATCATCCACGTCAATGCCGATGATCCGGTGGCCTGTATCGCCGCAGCCCGACTGGCCCACGCCTATCGCACCAAGTTCCAGAAGGATTTCGTCATCGACCTCGTCGGCTACCGCCGTTGGGGCCACAACGAGGGCGACGAACCGACCTTCACCCAGCCGCGCATGTACGACCGTATCACCCAGCATCCCACAGTGCGCGCCTTGTGGGCGGGGCAACTCATCCAGCGGGGCATCATCACCGAGGCGCGCGCCGATGAGATGCTCCAGGAAGCGATGGACAATCTGCGCCGCGTCTACGACTCGGTCACGTCCCAGCCCTACGAGGGCAGCGAGGCCGTGCCCGCGCCGCGCCGCGCCGGCCACATCGAGACCGCCGTTGCCGCCGACCGGCTGGCCCGTCTCAACGCCGATCTGACCCGTCTGCCGGACAGCTTCCACCTCAATCCCAAGTTGAGGCGAGTCATGGACCGTCGCCACTCCGCCTTCGAGGCCAGCACGGAGGGCGGTATCGACTGGGGGCACGCCGAAGCGTTGGCTTTCGCCAGCATCCTGGCCGATGCCACGCCTATCCGCCTCAGTGGGCAGGACGTCGGCCGCGCCACCTTCAGCCAGCGTCACGCTGTCCTGCACGATGCCGAGACCGGCGGCAGCTACGTTCCTCTGCAACACCTACGCGAGGCCCACGCCGCCTTCGAGATTCACAACAGCCCCCTATCAGAGAATGGCGTGTTGGGGTTCGAGTATGGCTACACCATTCAATCCCCAGATACCCTGGTGCTGTGGGAAGCCCAGTATGGAGACTTTGTCAATGGCGCGCAGGTGATCGTGGACCAGTTCGTGGCCTCGGCGAAGGTCAAGTGGGGCGATACATCGGGGCTGGTCATGCTCCTGCCCCACGGCTACGAGGGCGCAGGACCGGAGCACTCCAGCGCGCGGCTGGAACGTTTCTTGGAACTGGCCGCCGAGAACAATCTACGCATCGCCTACCCCACCACCTCGGCCCAATACTTCCACCTGCTCCGCCGCCAGGCCGCCTTGCTGCACAGCGACCCGCGCCCCCTGGTGGTGATGACCCCCAAGAGTCTGCTGCGCCATCCCCTGGCCGCCTCGCCCGCCTCGGCTTTCAGCCACGGCGCGTTTCAGATGGTCATCGACGACGACAGCCACGATCGCGACCGCATCGAGCGCGTGCTGCTGTGTGCAGGCAAAGTTTATGTCGATATGGCGACGAGCAAGCTACGCGCTGATGCCCACGGCGTTGCCATCATTCGCATTGAGCAGCTCTATCCCTTCCCCGCCGCCGAGATTCGGGCCATCCTGGACCGCTACCCCAACGCCCGTGACGTAGCCTGGGTCCAGGAGGAGCCAGCTAACATGGGTAGCTGGCGTTACATGGCCCCGCGCCTGCGGGAGATGCTGGACGAGCTAGGCAACCTGATCCAGCGGCCGCTGTCCCTGCGTTACATCGGCCGCCGCGAGCGGGCCAGCCCCGCCGAAGGCTCTGCAGCCTGGCACACCGCCGAACAGCGCCGCATCGTCGAGACCGCATTGGCGCCACTGACGGAAGATCAACCCCGCGAGGTGCAGCATGGCGACTGAGATCAAGGTTCCAGCTCTGGGCGAGTCGATTGTCGAGGCGACGGTCGGCCGCTGGCTCAAGCGCGAGGGCGATTCCGTTCGCGCCGGTGAGGCGTTGGTGGAACTGGAAACGGAGAAGGTAAATCTGGAAGTGGCCGCCGATCATGATGGCGTCCTGGAGCGCATCACCCGTCGCGAGGGCGAGAATGTCGCCATTGGCGATGTCCTGGGCACACTGGGAACAACCGCTGCGCCGACCGCCGACCAGCGACCAGCGACCAGCGAGGCCGCAGCGGTCATTGCCGCTTCGGCATCCGCCGATGGTCAGCCATCGGTAGCTGCTCCGCTATCCGACGACACGCGAGCGACGCCAGTCGCTCGCCGCTACGCCGCCGAGCACGGTCTGGACATTGCCCGGATTCCGGGCAGCGGCCCCGGCGGGCGCATCACGAAGGAGGATGTGGTCAGGGCGGCGGAGGCCACGACGACCGATGACCGACGACCGACGACCACCACGCCGACGACCGACGACCGACGACCGACGACCGAGAGCGCTCCGAGCTCGACGGCTTCGGCGGTGGTCGGTGGTCCGTCGTCCGTGGTCGAGAGGCCCGAGGAGCGGGTGCGAATGACGCGACGGCGACAGACCATTGCCCGCCGCCTGGTAGAGGCGCAGCAGACGACGGCCATGCTGACGACCTTCAACGAGATCGACATGGGGCCGGTCATGGAGCTACGCAAGCGTCGCCGCGAGTGGTTCCAACAGCGCTACGGCGTGCGTCTCGGCTTCATGTCCTTCTTCGTCAAGGCCAGTGTGGCCGCCCTCAAGGCCTTCCCAGAACTGAACGCCGAGATTCAGGGTGACGAAATCGTCCTGAAGAAGTACTACGACATTGGCATCGCCGTCGGCGCGCCGGGTGGCCTGGTCGTGCCTGTCGTCCGCGACGCCGATCGCCTCTCCTTCGCCGAAATCGAGAAGCAGATCGAGGCGTTCGGCCAGAAGGCAACCGAGGGTACGTTATCCATCGCCGACCTGACGGGCGGTACGTTCACCATCACCAACGGCGGCGTGTTCGGCTCGCTGATGTCGACGCCCATCCTCAACCCACCCCAGGTAGGTATTCTGGGTATGCACAAGACTCAGGAGCGGCCCATCGCTCGCAACGGCGAGGTGGTCATCCAGCCCATGATGTACGTTGCCCTGAGCTACGACCACCGCATCGTCGACGGCCGCGAAGCGGTCCAGTTTCTCGTTCGCATCAAGGAGCAGCTCGAAGACCCCGAAATCCTGCTGTTCGAGGGGTAGGTCCCTCTTCTCAGCATCACGAGGGGCACAAAGGCCACGAAGGCACGAAGGGAGAATTGTCTCCTTCGTGCCTTCGCGATTCTCGTGCCCGTGGCGCTATTTGGATATCGCGACAGCCTCGCCCAGCCGCTCGCGCAGGATATCGGCGACGGTGGGCGTAGATAGCTCGCGTAGCTCGTAGCGGACACGGACGGCGGGCACGCTGAGGGGCACGACCCGCCGCAAGTCGATAGGCGTGCCGATGACCACCGCGTCGACTGGCATGGCGGCCAGGGTTGCGGCCAGGTCGGCTATCTGCGCCGCGCCGTAGCCCATGGCGGGCAGAACGCCCACGGCATGGGGGTAGGCAGCGAAGGTGTCTGCCAGGGAGCCGACAGCATAGGGCGCGGGTGACACAATCTCGGCCGCCCCGTATTGCCGCGCCGCTACCAGGCCCGCCCCATAAGCCATCTCGCCGTGCGTCACAGTCGGCCCATCCTCGACCACTACCACCCTCTTCCCACGAATCAGGTCCGGCGCATCCACCGTGATGTCCGACGCCGCGTCGATGATGACGGCATTTGGGTTGACCATGCGCGCTGTTTCTCGCACAGCCGCGATGCCCTCGGCGGTGGCCGTGTTCTCCTTGTTGATGACGACCACGTCGGCCAGCCGGAGATTCGTCTCGCCGGGGTGGTAGCGCGTCTCGTGGCCGGGCCGCAGCGGGTCTACCACGGTGAAGTACAGATCCGGCTTGAAGAAGGGCAGATCATTGGTGCCGCCGTCCCACACCACCACGTCGGCCTCGGCCTCGACGGCGCGCAGCACCCGCTCGTAGTCGACACCCGCGTACACGATAGCCCCGGCGTCCAGGTGCGGCTCATACTCCTCGCGCTCTTCCAGAGTGCATTGGTGGCGGTCCAGGTCGGCATAGTCCGCGTAACGCTGCACAGCCTGGGCCGCCAGTTCCCCGTAGGGCATAGGGTGGCGCACCACAACCACGCGCTGCCCCAGCTCGCGCAGGGCGGCAACGACGCGGCGGGTCGTTTGACTCTTGCCGCAGCCGGTGCGCACAGCGCACACCGCCACGACAGGCTTCGTGGAGGGCAGCATGGTCGCATTCGGGCCGAGCAGCCAGAAGTCGGCCCCTGCCGCCAGGACTTCCGACGCACGGTGCATGACGTGTTCGTGGGTCACGTCGCTATAGGCGAAGACGACGCGATCGACGCGCTGCTCGCGAATCAGGCGCGTCAGGTCGCGCTCGGGGTAGATGGGGATGCCATCGGGGTAGAGAGGGCCAGACAGGCTGGCGGGGTAGCGCCGGTCGGCAATACCGGGGATCTGGGTGGCGGTGAAGGCGACCACCTCGTAGGTGGGGTCGGCGCGGAAAACCACGTTGAAATTGTGGAAGTCGCGACCGGCCGCGCCCATGATGAGGACTCGAGTCTTGGTCATACGGGGCACTCCTTTGTGCCAAAAGGATAGCGAAAGGGCCACGGGCTTGCGCCAAGTTCGTGGCCCTTTCGGTCAGCGGAGGGGGAGGGATTT
>CAZJJF010000295.1:4475-5412 GCA_964546245.1 uncultured Anaerolineales bacterium | reverse complement strand
GCGGCGGGGGTGGGTGGGCACGCCGTGGTCGATGGTGGCGACGGTACGGTCGGGGCGGCGAACCTTGAGGCCCTTCTGCCGCAGGCCGGTGAAGGCCTGGGGCGACGTGACCTCATGGACGAGTTGCAGATCGATGTACAGCACGGTCGGCGCGCCCTCAGCCTCGGCGACGATGTGGCCGTCCCAGACTTTGTCGAACAGGGTGCGCGGTTGTGATGCAGTCATTGCGGTTCCTTCTAGGGTGATGTACGTGGGAGCTGACGACCCACCACCGACCACCTGTAAACCCGGTGGTCGGTGGTCGGTCGTCAGTGGTCATGCCTTCAGCGTCCGCCCATTTCCCACCCCCGCCTCTGCTGGCTGAACGCGGTGGGCGGCCTGTTCGCGGGCGGCGACGAGCTTGTTGAGGGCGGCCAGGTAGGCCTTGGTGGCGGCAACGAGGGTATCCGTCTCCGCCCCGTGGCCGTTGAACACGGCGCGGCGACCGTCGGGGCCTTCGCCCTCGACACGTACGCTGACCTCGGCCATGGCGTCGATGCCAGCCGTAATAGCGTTGATGCTGAACTCGAGGAGGCGGTTGGGCACACCGATGATGCGATCGACAGCCTTGTAGGCGGCATCGACAGGGCCGGTGCCCATCGTCGCCTCGGTGCGCTCCTCGCCGTTGGGGCCGGTCAGGCGCACGGTGGCGGTGGGGATGCCGGGAAAGCCGGAGTGGATGTGCAGTTGGTCCAGGTGCCAGTAGGCGGGCGGCTGGAAGACCTCATCCATGATAAGAGCTTCGATGTCCCGGTCGGTCACGTCCTTCTTCTTGTCGCACAGGTCCTTGAAACGCTCGAAGGCTTTCTGGGTCTCCTCGCGCGACAGGTTGTAGCCCAGCTCCTCCAGCCGCTTACCGAAGGCATGGCGGCCGCTGTGCTTGCCCAGGACGAGCTTG
>CAZJJF010000295.1:0-4465 GCA_964546245.1 uncultured Anaerolineales bacterium | reverse complement strand
CGTCTCAGGGCGCATGATCTCGTAGGTCAAATGGTGCTTGAGCATCCCGTCCTGGTGGATACCGGCCTCATGGGCGAAGGCGTTGGCGCCAACGATGGCCTTGTTGGGCTGGACGGGGATACCGGTGTAATGGCTGACCAGGCGGCTGGTGCGGTAGATTTGCGTCGTGTCGATGCCTGTCGTCACGCCGTAGAAGCTCGGTCGCGTGTGCAGCGCCATGGCGACCTCTTCGAGGGACGTATTGCCCGCTCGCTCGCCGATGCCATTGACGGTCACCTCCACCTGGCGCACGCCATTCTGAATGGCGGCCAGGGTGTTGGCCGTCGCCAGCCCCAGGTCGTCGTGGCAGTGGGCCGACAGTACGACGCCAGCCGCACCTGGCACATTCTCGCGGATGGCGCGGAACAGGCCGCCATACTCGGCGGGCGTAGTGTAGCCGACGGTGTCGGGGATGTTGAGGGTGGTTGCGCCCGCCTCGATGGCGGCGCGCAGCACGACGAACAGGAACTCAGGGTCGGAGCGGCCCGCGTCCTCCGGCGAGAACTCCACGTCAGGGCACAGCGAGGCGGCGTAGGCCACCATGTCGCGAACCTGCGCCACGCATTGCTCGCGGCTGATCTGGAGCTTGTGCTTCAAATGGATGTCGGAGGAGGCCAGAAAGGTATGGATGCGGTGGCGGGGGGCGTGGCGGACCGCGTCGTAGGCGCGGTCGATGTCAGCGCGGTTGGCTCGCGCCAGCCCCGCGATGATGGGCGGGCCGTAAGGCCGGTCCTGGCCGGTAGGACCGACCTCGATGGCGATGCGCTTGACGGCCTCGTAGTCGCCGACGCTGGCGATGGGGAAGCCCGCCTCCATGATGTCCACGCCCAGGCGGACCAGTTGGCGGGCAATCTCGATTTTCTCGTTCTCGTTGAGGGTCGCGCCCGGCGACTGCTCGCCGTCACGCAGGGTGGTGTCGAAAATCAGCACACGGTCAGCTACGTGGGGTTCGGACATGGTGATACGCTCCTTGCAGAGACTGGAGACTGGTGATTGGCGATTAGCGACGGCTGGCTGGCGCTAATCGCCAGTCGCCAATCACCAGTCCCGTGGCCGTTTGGGACGGACGCGACTCAATCGGGTCGTAAGGTCACTAAGGCCATCGTCGGACATCGGCCATCCTCCAATCACAGATAGACCAGGGACGAAGGACCAACGACCAATGGAAGTCGCATTGGTCCTTCGTCTTCGGTCGTTCGTCGGTCTGCTAGCTCGCCGGTTCCGGCTTCTTGTTGGCGTCCTGGACCAGGGGGCTGACCTTGGGGTTCAGCCACGGCATCATGGCCCGCAGTTGCAGCCCCACCTGCTCGACCTGGTGGTTGGCGCGGCGCTCGCGCTCGGGGCCGAACCAGGGGCGGCCGGTCTCATTTTCCTGAATCCACATCGCGGCGTAACGGCCCTGCTGGATGTCCTCCAACATGCGGCGCATCTCGGCCTTAGTCTCGGCCGTCACCAGGCGGTCGCCGCCGGTGTAGTCGCCGTGCTCGGCGGTGTCGGACACTGAATAGCGCATGTAGCTCAGGCCGCCCTGGTACATCAGGTCGACGATAAGCTTCAACTCGTGCAGGCACTCGAAGTAGGCGATCTCTGGCTGATAACCCGCGTTCACCAGCGTCTCGAAGCCTGCCGTCACCAGAGCCGAAACGCCGCCGCACAGCACGGCCTGCTCACCGAACAGGTCAGTCTCGGTCTCTTCGCTGAAGGTGGTTTCGACGATGCCCGCCCGCCCCGAGCCGATGGCGCTGCCGTAGGCCAGGGCGGTCGCGTAGGCCGTGCCTGACGGGTTCTGCTCGACGGCGATGAGGGCAGGCACGCCGCCACCCTCTACGTAGACCTCGCGAACGCGGTGGCCGGGGGCTTTGGGGGCGATCATTGCCACATCCACGAAGTCGGGCGGCTGGATCGTGCCAAAGCGAATGGCGAAGCCATGGGCGAACATGAGCATCTTGCCCGGCGTGAGGTGCGGCGCGATATGCTCGCGATAGATGTGCGCCATCGGCACGTCGGGCGTGAGGATCATGATGATGTCGGCCTCCCTGGCGGCCTCGTCCACGCTCAACACCTTCAGCCCGTCGGCCGTCGCTTTCGCCCGCGACTTGCTGCTCTCCGGCAGTCCGACGACGACGTCAACCCCACTATCGCGCAGGTTTAGCGCGTGGGCGTGGCCCTGGGAGCCGTAGCCGATGATGGCGACGGTCTTCCCGTCCAGGAACGAGAGATCGGCGTCGCGGTCGTACAGAATCTTGGCCATGTTCAGGATATCCTTTGTCGGGGTTAGTTCGCGTTCAGTACACGCCACTCGCCGCGGGCGTGCTCGTCGGTCTCTTCCTGGAACATCGGCTCGTCGCCGCGCTTCATGGCGATGAGGCCGGTGCGCACCATCTCGCGCACGCCGAAGGGTTCCAGCAGCTGGACGAACTGGTCTACCTTCGACGGTGAGGCGGTCAGCTCAACAATCATCGTCTGCTGGCCCACATCAACAATACGCGCCTTGTAGATGTCCACCAGCTGCAGAATCTCGCCGCGTGTCTCTGCGCCAGCATTGACTTTGACCATCGCCAGGTCCCGAATCACCGACGGCTCGCTGGTCACATCCTGGACGTACAGGACATTGACGAGCTTATACAGGTTACGCTCAACGGCGCTGGTGTCGGTGGCCGTTGAGTCGACGACCATTGTCATGCGCGACACGCTGGGGTCTTCGGTGGTCCCCACGGTTAGACTATCGATGTTGAAGTTGCGGCGGCGGAACAGGCCGGCCACGCGGGCCAGCACGCCGGGTTTGTTCTCGACCAGGGCAACAAGAATATGCTTCATGGGTGCGTCCTTCGAGTTCGATTACTCGCCTGTTAAGGGACGAAGGACCAACGACCACACGCGGAGGCGCGCCGTGGTCCTTCGTCGGTGGTCCTCTTTACACGCTCGCCGCGCCGATGCCGGCCTGCTTGATTTCGTCGGACACCTCGGCCGTGCCTTCGCCGTTCTTAGGGCGGCGAATCATATCCGCCAGCGACGAACCGGGCGTCACCATCGGATAGACGACCTCTTCCATCTCGACGCGGAACTCGATGAGCACCACGCCTGGCATCTGCCGCGCCTTGTCGATGGTGGGAATCACGTCCTCGCGCCTATCGACCATGAAGGACGGGATACCATATGCGCCCGCGATCTTGGTGAAGTCGGGGTTGAACAGGGGCGTCGCGGCGTAGCGCTTGTCGTAGAAGAACTCCTGCCACTGGCGCACCATGCCCAGGAAGTTGTTGTTGACTACGGCGATCTTCAGGTCCAGATTCTCCTGGACGGCCGTCGCCAGCTCGGCCATCGTCATCTGGAAGCCCCCATCACCGGCCACGACCCACACCTCTTCCTGGGGCACGCCCATCTTGACGCCGATGGCGGCGGGCAGGGCGAAGCCCATCGTGCCCAGGCCGCCGGAGGTGATGAGGGTATTGGGGCGGTCGTGGCTGTAATACTGCATCTCATACATCTGGTGCTGCCCCACGTCACTGACGGTGATAGCGTTGCCGTTGGTCGCCTTCCACAGGTCGTGGACGACGTGGGGGCTGAGCAGGCGCTCGCTGGTCGGCGCGTTGCGGATGATGTCGCGGGCATGGGTGTCCTGCGCCCATTCCTGAATCGTAGCGATCCACTCGCTGTGATCGCCCGCCCCCAGGTGCGGGTTGATCTGCTCCAGAGCTGACTTGAGGTCACTAATAATGGCGACATCGACCTTGACGTTCTTGTTGATCTCGGTCGGGTCGATGTCGATGTGAATCTTGCGGGCATGGGGGGCATAGGTCTTGATGGTGCCGGTCACCCGGTCGTCGAAGCGCATGCCAAAGGCCAGCAGCAGGTCCGACTCCTGGATAGCCTGATTGACGTAGGCTTCACCGTGCATGCCCATCGGCCCCAGGCACAGCGGGTGCGAGCGAGGAAATGCGCCGATGCCGAGCAGCGTCAAGGCGACAGGCGTGTTGGTTCTCTCGGCGAACTCCCGCACCTCGTTGTACGCGCCGGAGAGGGTGATGCCGTGGCCCGCCAGGATGATCGGGCGTTTGGCTGCCTTGATGAGGTCGAGCGCGCGCGACAGGTCCTCGCCTAGGGGGCGCAGGCGCGGGCGATAGCCGCGCAGGCGGATGGGCTTGTCGTCCCACTCGAACTCGGTGGTGGCCTGCTGTACGTCCTTGGCGATGTCCACCAGCACCGGGCCGGGGCGGCCGCTGCGGGCAACATGGAACGCCTCGCGCAGGACCTGGGCCAGCTCGCGCACGTCCGTGACCAGGTAGTTGTGCTTGGTGACGGGCATAGACACACCAGTCACGTCGGTTTCCTGGAAGGCGTCAGTGCCGATGGCCTTGCTACCTACCTGGCCGGTGATGGCGACGAGGGGCGTGCTATCGCGCATGGCCGTCGCCAGGCCGGTGAT
>CAZJJF010000294.1:0-5436 GCA_964546245.1 uncultured Anaerolineales bacterium | reverse complement strand
CATTGCCAATGGTGCACTTGGCATCGGTGGCATAGTGGCCTATCCGCTAGAGATCACCGTAGTTGCTGTGCTCTCTGGATTGGCCTTGTGGACGCTCGTCTTTCCAGCGTCGACCATTCTTCTTGCCATCAGTTTCAGGCGACGCATGGCCAGGAGCGTCTGAATGCGTGTAGCCGTCATCGGACCAACAGGAGTTCTAGGTCGCGCGCTGGTGCCCATGCTCTTGCAGCAGGGCTATACCGTGCGCGCTTTGGCGCGTTCGACGGCCAAAGCGCGCACCCTGTTTCCGCAGGGCGTTGAGATCGTTGCCTGTGATCTGCTCGCCGTCACCGCAGCCGAGCTTCTGCCTATGCTGGAGGGCTGCGATGCCGTGGCGCATATCGCCACGGCCATTCCCCGCGATTTCACGGCCCCCAACGCCTGGGACGCGAATACGCGCTTGCGAACCGACGGCGTCAGCGTGTTGCTCGAGGCGTCTCTAGGGGCTGGAGTTGGACGCTATCTTCAACAGAGCATTACGATGGCCTACCCTGACCACGGGGACGACTGGATTACCGAAGAGGCGCCTCTTGATGCATCGCCAGCGCGCGTCCAGGTCTGCGCCCCCGTGATTGCTATGGAGCAGATGGTACGCACTACGCCGCTCGAAAAGCTGCAATGGTGCATTCTGCGCGGCGGGTCCTTTGTAGGCAAGGACACGTCTCAGGAGAACGTGCTTGGCAGGTTGCGGCTCGGCAAGGAAATTGTCCCTTGTGATGGGAGAAACTATACTTCTCTTATCCACGTCTCGGACATGGCAGCCGCCGTGGCGGCGGCGGTTGAGAACGCCCCCGCCGGCTCCGTGTTCAACATTGTTGACGACCCGCTACACTATGGCGAATATCTCGACCGCCTTGCGGATTCCATAGGCGTACCCAGACCCAGGCGAGATGAGGCGGCCACATGCCCACCTTCGTGGCGCTGTAGCAATCAGGCGGCCAGGGCCAGGTTGCGGTGGCAGCCGTCGCACAGCATCATCCCTTGAACCGCACGGGCTGGCAATTCGCCGCCTGACACCGCATCACACCCGACACTCCTCCCCTGGCGCTCCGCGTACCGCTGAACCTGGCCGTTGGGCGGCGGGGCCTCATCCGACCGCGCCAACCAACTACGAGGAGTCTACGACCATGAGCAACCGCTCACCCCTTCCGCCTCCACCCTCGGACAGCGCCTACATCGCCCACCTCTGGGAGTATCCACACCTGACGGTTGCCATCTTTGGAATGCAAGCCCACACCCCCGAAGGCTACGCCATGTACGAGGCAGCCGGCATCCCCCAACAAATGGAAGAAGCCCTGGCTCACGCTGAAGGCTTGTTGTGTGTGCGGTCCTTCCCGGAAGGCAACGGCGGGCTGCAATTGCAGTACTGGCGGTCGCATGAGGACCTGGCCCGATTTGCGCGCCAGATGCCCCACACGGTCTGGTGGAAGTGGCTGACCGACCATCGTGGCCAGGGGTTCTCGTTCTACCATGAGATTTACCAGTGCAAGACGGCAGAAGCGATTTTTGAGGTGGGTTCATTGCCCGTAGGCCCGGCCACGTTCTGCGAAACATCAGCCGTCACCGGCGGCGAAGGCCGTTCGCAGGAACGCCAGCGCCGCTTTGCTGACGCGGCTGGATCGGCGTAGAGGCACGCACGCACGCGCCGTCCAACACGGCTTGCCGGCGGCGACGCTGCGCTGCGCGCTGTGTCCCGCGCGGTGGCGCATGACGGTCGGACCGAAGAAGCTGGCCGCCTTGAGTGCGACGGGCGGCGCACACAACCCAGGAGCCAACTATGAGCGCACTGTTTGTCCCCTGCGTTGGCGCCGTCTTCAGCGCCGACATCGCCGTTCCTGAGCACGAGCAAGAGGCGCGCTTCTACTCGCGTGTGCTCAGCACAGGTGAGCATCCGCTTTGGCGCGAGGAGAATCTGCTGAATAACCTGGGCATACCCATCATCGGCCTGGGCGCGCGCAGCGCAGAATATGCTCACCTCCCGCTGCAATGGATGCCGCACATCCAGGTCGCCGATGTGGCGGCCAGCGTACAGCGTGCGCTCGATCTGGGCGGCAGGGCGCTGATGCATGCCCAAGACAACGAGGGGGCGAGCCAGTGGGCAGTGCTGCTCGATCCGAATGGGGCGGCGTTCGGGCTTATCCCAGTCGTCCCCGTGGGGGCGATGCCCCCAGCAGCCCACGAGACGGGGGTGGCTGTGGGTCGGATCGCCTGGCTCGACCTGACGGTCTCCGACGCCTCTGCAACCCGCGACTTCTATCGGCAGGTCGTTGGCTGGTCGGTGCACAACGTCGCGATGGAGGACGGGGGCGAGACCTACGCCGACTACGGCATGCTCGGCGATGATGGAAACCCGGCGGCGGGAGTCTGCCATGCACGCGGCGTGAACGTTGGTCTCCCGCCCGTCTGGATGATCTACCTGCCCGTGGGCGACCTCGCCGAAAGCCTCCGCCGCGTACAGGAGGAAGGTGGCAAGGTCATCAAGGCCATGCAAAGCGAGGACGGGGCGTATGTATACGCGGCTGTTCATGATCCGCTAGGAGCGTATTTTGCGTTGACGCCGGGGTAGGCGGTGGCAGCATTCTACGCGGGCAGTAACGCGCCCCGCCGCCCACGGCCGATCGCGTTGACGTGACAGGCTGCGAACCGCAGAGAGCGAGGGGACATGTCGCAGAACATCGAGACCATCAACACTTACCTGGACGGCTTCCGCAAGAACGATCACGAGCAGATCCTGTCCTGCCTTACCGACGACATCGAGTGGACCGTCTTCGGCGCCTTCCATTTGAGAGGCAAAGAGGCCTATGACAAGGCCATCGACGGCGCGCCGGAGTTCATTGACCCTCCCGATCTGGAGGTCATCCGCATGGTCGAGCAGGGCGATGTCGTCATGGCAGAACTCGCTGGCACGGCGAGGCGGGCTGCGGGTGGCGAGATGCGCATGTCCATGGCCGAGGTGTTCGTCATGCGTGACGGCAGAATCGCTGAGCGTCGCGCCTGGGTGATCGTCCTCAACGAAAACGACTACCGGTGAGCCTGCACGACCGGTGGCGGTCGTGGTCGGAGGCAAAGCGAGACTTTGGAGAAAATTCTGCGGCGCAATTTGCCCCGCGCGCGGCGTCGCCTATAATGGTCGTCGCAGGAACCCAGACAGAGAGGCAACGACTCGTAGCGTTATCCGCCCCTGGATTCTCACCGTCCATGCAGCGCCCCCTCTTCCGTCGGTGGCTCATTGCTCTCGGTGTCACCCTGGCCGCGCTCTACTTCGCGTTCCACCTCTGGTTGCGTGTCAGCCTGGGTTTCGCCTACGATTTCGCCATCAACTGGACGGGCGCTGTCGCCCAGGGTGAGGGCATCTCGCTCTATGATCACGTCACGCTCCATCAGCTGGGCCTGCAATTAATCGGGCCGGAGATGGCGGATACCTTTCGTGAGACATACAACAGCTACATCGGTCCGCCGACGACCGCGCTCATGTATCGGCCGTTTGCCGGTCTACCGTTTGGCGTGGGCTTGTCTGCCTATCGCCTGTTATCCGCCGCCGCCTTTCTCCTGGCGATTCTCCTGACCGGCCTGGCCTTGCCCCGGCCCAGCCGCCGTCTGGCCTGGCTGGTGGGGCTGGTGATGCTGCTCGTGTCGGAAGCGAGCGTCGCGTCGCTGCAATTGGGGCAGGTGGATGCCTGGATTGCCCTGGCCCTGGCGACGAGCGTCCTCCTCGCCAGCCGCCGCCACGAGGGCGCGGCGGGTATCGGTATTGGCCTCGCCGCGCTGCTGAAGGTCAGCCCGGCCCTGATCATCGTATACTGCCTGCTACGCGGCAAGGTCCGCATGGCCGCCACCGCCGTCGCAACTGTCGCGAGCTTGCTGGCGCTGGCGACGCTGGTGGGGCCACCTGGCGACTTCCACCGCTTTGTGACTGTTGTTGCGCCGTCTTTGTCGGCCGCCTCGCTGCACATCCAGAATCAATCCATGGCGGCCTGGCTGGCGCGACTGGCCGTGCCTGAGACCAACCTGACCCTGTTCTCGGCCGGTCTGGGCGCGTTCGTGTGGCTGAGCGTGCCTATCGCAGCCGGCCTGCTGGGCAGCGCGTGGAATCGCTGGCGACAGAGCGCGCTCATCAGCCTTGAACTGGGCTTGCTCATCGTGGTGTCGCTGCTGGTTGGCCCCCTGACCTGGGCGCACTATGCTTCGTGGGCGCTGGTGAGCGTGGTACTGGTGGCCGACCGGCGGCTGTGGGATGGGTGGCCGCCGCGCCAACGCGCCATTCTCCTGCTGGCCTTCGTCCTGAGCATCATGCTGCTGGCGTTGCCCACCCTTTATTTCGGCCCGGCCATCATCGACGGCTCCTGGTGGTTACGGCTGGCGACGGGACTCAAGACGACGGGCCTGCTGCTGCTGCTGGCCGTCGGCTTCGCCCTCGACTCGCGAGTAGCGAAGTCGCCCGTGCCCGCCCTGGCGCCGCTCGCCGAGCATTGAATCGCGCGGCGGAAGCTGTGGCGTAGGAAGCCTGGTTCCCTCAACCCATGCGAACGGGGCTGTCCCGCGAAGGACAGCCCCGTCGTCGTGGTCTGGTCAGCGCTACGGCTGCGGGTTATTGGCGACGAGCGGCAGGTAGATCTTGTGGGGCAGCGCGTCGGGTAGAACCGTCATGCTCAGCGGGAAGGCCAGGCGCGGCTGGCCCATCGCGTTAGTGTCGATGGTCAGCTTGCCGCGATACTGGGGCGGGTTTGGTCCGTTGACGGCGGCCTCGGGAGCGAAGCGACTGTCGAGGGTCAGGTCCACCTGCCAGTTCACGCCGCCCTGCACGTCGGGGCACGACATGCTACCGTCCTTGACAATGGGCGGGATAGCTCCGGCCTTACCGTCGATGTTCGGCGGGTCCTTGGCGCATACGGTGCTGAACCTGCAGGGCCGCAGCCAGGTGTCATACATGATTCAGAGAGCGTTGGCGACCCGGCGTTTAATATGGCCGCCACACGCGCCTTTCTCGAAGGCGGCGTTGATGGCGATGACCTGCGGCCCGACACCGGGCTGGAAGCTGCGTGTCGCGATGAGGGCCTCGCCGTCGGACCACTTGGCGCGGAGTTCCGCGTCGGGGTGCGGCTCGGCGTCGTAGTGGGCCGCTGTCGTCAGGGCCGCCACACCGTCGGCCAGCGGGTCGGCCGGGTCGGCGAAGCCGCCCAGGTTGGCGGCGCCCTTGGGGGTGCCGTTGGTCAGAATGGGCGAGTACTTCTCGTCCAGCCAGCGGCCCTTCAGGCCGTTAGCATCGGGCAGCAGGGCGTTGCCACCGAGCAGGACGGTGCCGCCCCGGTCCACGAAGTCGGCCAGCATATCACCGACGCGGTCAGGCTCGCTGAAGGGCACGTTGTTCCATACGACGGCCACGTCGTTGTCGAGCAG
>CAZJJF010000293.1:0-5436 GCA_964546245.1 uncultured Anaerolineales bacterium | reverse complement strand
CCTGATCCCCGCCGAGCTGCGCCCCCTGGACGAAGCCGCCCTCGACCAGGCGTTGATGCGGGTGGGCATGGGCTTCATCCAGGCCGACCCCGGCCGCTACGCGCTGCTGTCGCTCAGCCGTATCCCGGAATACTTCAAGTTCTGGCCGGCGGCCGACTCAGGGGCCTTGAGCAACATCTCACGAACCCTATCCTTCGCGGCCTTGCTGCCCTTCATGCTGTATGGGCTGGCGCTGGCCCTCTATCGGCGGCGCAGCCTGGCCGACGCGGGTGGTTGGCCGGCGGTCACGCTGCTGGCGCTGTTCGCCACGGTGTACACATTGATTCATCTCTTGTCCTGGGCGCTGATTCGCTATCGGCTGCCCGTGGACGCCGTGCTTCTGGTGTTTGCCGGTTATGGCCTGGTCGATCTCCTGGCGCGTCTGTCTCGAAACGCCTGGCTCGGCCGCGCCGCCTCGCCTGCTGATACGCCGCAGCTCTGACACGAGGAGACACCGTGGAAACGCCCCTGTCCCCTATGCATCCGGCGATCGAAATCGCCATCGCGCGCAAACTGCATCGTGGCACGCAGCGCCTGTCGCGCGCCTCGCAGCGCCGCCTGTTCGTGGCGACTCTGGTCGCCGTCGACATTGCGATGCTCCTGGCTGCCTTCGCCGTGGCCTACCTGATTCGCTTTCACGGCGGTTTGAGTCTGTTCCGTGAGGAAGTCATCCCGCAGCCTGACTACTATATGCGCCTCGCCGCTATCATGGCCGTCGTGTGGCTGGTCGTGTTCTGGGCCGTGCGCCTGTACGACTGGGACATCCTGCTCGGTGGCACGCGCGAGTACTCCGCCATCTTCCAGGCATCGCTGATTGGGGCCGTCGCTATCGCCATCGTTCAGTTTCTGGTGGAGAACTTCGTCGTGGCCCGCGGTTGGGTCGGCCTGACCTGGGTTCTGGTCTTCCTCCTGGTCGCTGCTGGCCGCTTCTGGGTGAGGCGGTTGGGCTACGCAGTTCGCCGTCGCGGCTACCTTGTCTCGCCGGTGCTTGTAGTGGGCGCCAACGAGGAAGGCCGTCTCGTCGCCCAACAGTTGCTGACCTGGCCCACATCAGGGCTGGTGGTGCTGGGCTTCCTGGATGATCGCGTCCAGGGTGGAACGCGGGTGGCGGGCAATCTCTACGTGCTGGGGCCAGTCGCATCCCTGGACGAGAAGGTGCGCGAGTATGGGGTCGAGAACGTGCTGCTAGCAGCCAGCGCCTTGCCCCGCGACGTCGTGGCCGACGTCTTCCGGCGCTACGGCCACAACCCCGACATCAAGCTCCACCTGTCGTCGGGCCTGTTCGAGATGCTGTCATCGCCGCTGGATGTGCACGAGATGGCCTACGTGCCCCTGATCGGGATTCACCACAGCCGCCTGGCGGGGCTGGAGACGGTGGTCAAGACCGCCCTGGACTACACGCTGACGCTGGCCGCCCTGGCTGTTCTGTGGCCGGTCATGCTGGTGATTGCCGCGCGCATCAAGCTCGACTCGCCGGGGCCGGTCTTCCACCATCGCCGCGTCATGGGCCTCAACGGGCAACAGTTCGACGCCCTGAAGTTTCGCACTATGGTAACGAACGGCGACGAGGTGCTGGCGGCTCATCCGGAGCTTCAGGAAGAACTGACGCGGACTCACAAGCTCAAGAACGATCCGCGCATTACGCCCAGTGGCAGATTCCTCCGCAAGTACAGCCTGGACGAGTTGCCGCAGTTGTTTAATGTGCTGAAGCGCGACATGAGTCTGGTAGGCCCGCGCATGATTACTGCGCCGGAATTGGGCCAGTATCAACAGTTGGATATGAACTTGCTGACGGTCCGCCCTGGCCTGACGGGGCTATGGCAGGTGTCGGGTCGCTCAGACCTCGGCTACACCGACCGGGTACGTCTGGATACGTACTACATTCGAAACTACAGCATCTGGCTCGATCTGCACATCATCTGGCAGACAATACCCGTCGTTCTTGGTGGCCGAGGGGCGTACTGAGATTGAGGGAATTGGGAGACTCGCGTATGGAACTCAAGCATTATCTGGCGGCATTGCTCAAGTGGTGGTGGCTTGTCGTCATAGCTACCTTACTGGCGGCCGGTGTCAGCTACTGGACCACCAACCGCCTGCCGCGATTGTACCTCGCCAATACCACGATGATGGTGGGGCGATTCACGCAGGCGGCCGACCCAACTGCGAACGACTTTTACACCAGTCAGCAGTTGGCGCAGACCTATGTCCAACTGGCGCGCCGCCAGCCCATTCTCCAGGCTACGGCGGATGCGCTGGGTCTGGCTATGCCCTGGTCGGCGTTGGCGGGGCAAGTGAATGCCTGGGTCGTCCCTCAAACGCAGCTGATGCAGATCAGCGTGGCCGACACGGACCCTGAGCGCGCTGCCGCGATTGCCGACGAGATTGCTCACCAGCTGATCCTCCAGAGTCCAACCACATCCGACCGCGAGCAGGCTCAGCAGCGGGAGTTCGTCAATCAGCAGATCAACGACCTGAAGGCCAAGATCGAGACGGCGAAGAGGCAGATAGAGACCCTTGACAAGCGTCTGGCGCTGGAGACCAGCGCGCGGTCCATTCAGGATCTGCACACCCAGATCGGAGCCCAGCAGCAGAACCTGATGAATTGGCAGGCCAACTACGCCAACCTGCTCAACTTCTTCAAGGGCAACCAGACCAACTACCTGAGCGTCGTCGATAGCGCCGTGATTCCCGACGAACCATTCAGCCCCAACATCCGCTACAACGTGATGTTGGCGGCCCTGATTGGGGGGCTGCTGGCCGTGGCGGCGGCCATCCTGCTTGAGTTCCTCGACGACACCGTGAAATCGCCGGAGGACGTGCAGCGGCTGACGAAGCTGCCCACCCTGGGCGTGATCACGCGCCTGCACGATGTCAAGACGCCGACCGACACTCTGGTCGCGGTCAATACGCCGCGCTCGATGAGCGCCGAAGCGTATCGCGTCTTGCGCACCAATGTCCAGTTTACCAGCCTCGGCCAGGCCGAGCCTCGCCTGCTCGTCACGAGCGCTGCGCCCTCCGAGGGCAAGACGGTCACTGCCGCCAACCTGGCGGCCACGATGGCCCAGGCCGGTCGCTCCGTCATCCTGATCGATACAGACCTGCGGCGGCCCTCCATTCACAAGGTGTTTGGCGTTCCCAACCGTATCGGTGTCACCAATCTCCTCCTGGACCCCACCCTGTCGGTGGAGAGCGTACTCGTCGATACCGAGGTGCCGGACCTGCGTGTCCTGCCCAGCGGCCCCCTGCCGCCAAACCCGGCCGAGTTACTGGCGTCGCAGGTGATGCAGACCCGGCTGGCGGAAGCGCAAGCCCTGGCCGACGTGGTCATCCTGGACAGCCCGCCTGTGCTGGTGGTGGCCGACGCGGCCATCCTGGGTGGCAGCGCGACGGAAATCATTGTGGTGGTCAATGCCGCCCGGACTCGTAGCGCGGCCGTCAAGCGGGCGAAGGAAACCCTCGACCAGATGGGCCTGCCCACGGTCGGCGTGGTGCTGAATAACGTGCCTTTGCGGCGTGGCGCTAGCAGCTACGCCTACGGCGGCTACTACGGCTACTACTACGCCCAGGCAGGCGAGGGCAAGCGCCGGGGTCGGGACCGCGCCAGCGCCCCCGCGGAGCGAGCGGCGCAGTTGCCGAGCGAGTCCAGTTCGGCGGCGGACTGACGCGAGCGTAAGGGATGGACCGCGACGTATCTGACTTAGTTTGGAGTGAGTAACATGGGATCGCGACTCGAAGCCACACCCCAAGGGCACTGCCCCCACCTGGGATTACTCGCCGACCGCACGTTGATCTTCAGCGAGCCGATTGAGGACCATCGCTGTTACGTCTCGGGCCGTGCCCAGGCTATCGACTTCCAGCATCAGGCCACGTTCTGCCTGACGAGCGCCTGCACCAGCTGCCCGCGCTATGTGGCCGTGCCCGCACCCGTACCGGTCGCGCGGCCCGCGCCCCAGCCGCCTGTGCTCCAGGAAGCGCCGCAGGATGGCGACGACATGCGGGGTGGTCTCAGCCGCGCCTCGAAGCCGCAACTCGCGGTTCTGGCGGTCCTGGGGCTGGCGCTGGCCCTGGCTGCGCTGTATCTGATCGCTCTGCGGCCGCGCGATCCCGCCCCTACGTCCGGCTCGCCGGCCGTGGCTCTGGCGGCGCCCTCGGCGACACTGGCCCCACCCACGGGCACGGCGCCGGCGGCGACGGCCACCCCATCCCCAGGGCCGCAGCTGATCGCCGTCCAGTCGACACCCATCTTGCCCCCAACGCCGACCCTCCAGGCGGGGCAGTCGCTGGTCGGCTTGATTCCCGCCGGCAACAGCGTCGGCTGGGTCGCCAGTGGCGACCGCGTCAACCATTTCGGGGACCGCAATCTTCACGCTGGCGTCTTCGAGGGGCAGACGTACAAGGGCGCACTCCAGTTCCCGCTGGCCTCCATCCCTGTCGGCGCTACGATTCAGTATGCAGCCGTCGAGCTAATTGGGCTGAGCGGGGAAAATATGAGCGCCGACGGGAAGTGGGCCTTGCGCCTGCTCGACCCCGAGGCAGACACGAACTGGTCGACGACCACTTATGAGCGCGTCCGTGATGCCGCCGTCGCGGATACCATCGGCGCCCCGCTCGGCCCGGCCGACCTCGCCGCGTGGCAGGCCAATGTCTTTGTCTTCAGCCCCGAGCAGCTACCGCTACTGGAAGAGCGCCTCCAGGGCCGGCTGGCCTCCTTCCGCATCGATGGGCCGACAGAGGGAACGAAGAATCTGTTCACCTGGGACACGGGGTACGGGGGCGGCTCTGGCACGCGCCCGGTGCTACGAGTCATCTATTCCCCACCGCCGACCCTCACCCCCATCTTTATTACGGTCACGCCTGTACCAGCGAACCTGGCGACGGCGGCGGCCCAGATTGCACGCGCGACCTTCCAGGCCCAGGAGTACGGCACGCCGACTCCCCTCCCGACCAACGTCGTCACCCTGCCGCCGCCCCTGGTGATCACCAACACGCCGGTGCCGGAGAATGCGGCGACAGCCGAGTTCGCCGCCATCGAAGCCCAGGCCCGCCTACGCTTGTTCGGCACCCCCACCCCCCGGCCCGCGCGCATGGAGGTGCAGACCGCCACACCTATCCCGACGCCCGGCCCAACGCGCACCTGGACGCCCCCACCGCCGACGCCAACGCCGACACCCTTACCGTTACTCATCCCCATCGAGGCGCTGGGCATCCCGACGACCACCGCCACGCCCCGCCCAACCATCACCCCTGCGGCCATCCCCGACGTTCTCAGGGGCAAGATTCTGTTCATGTCAGATCGTCTGAACGGCAAGGAGAGTCTGTTCGCGGTCAACCCCGACGGCAGTGGCCTGGCGCTGGTAACCAATGCGTGGGGCTATCTCCAGGCCCGGGATCTGGAGC
>CAZJJF010000292.1:0-5458 GCA_964546245.1 uncultured Anaerolineales bacterium | reverse complement strand
TGCAATCACGAGATGGGGGTGCCGGGGGCGTTACCGAGATGCATTCGCGTCCTGATTCACTGGAACACGACGCGGTCGCTGCGCGAGATTGTTCACGTGTACATTCGTGGCGCGGAGGCGCTACGGCCCGACCGGGCGACACCGCCGACAGGAGACGCCCGCCAGGCGTAGCGCCTCCGCTCTTGCGTTCTTGGGTCAGGTTGTCTCGAAAGGAGACGTCATCATGGTCATCGTCATGCGTCCGTTTGCGTCGAAGAAGGAAGTGGGAGCCGTTCTCGCCCGTATTGAGGAACTTGGCTACCGCGCCCACCTGTCCCAGGGCGTGGAGCGCACCATCATCGGCGTCATCGGCGACGAGCGCCCCCTGGACCCTTCGGCGTGGGAGATGCTGGAAGGCGTGGAGAACGTCGTCCGCATTCTCAAGCCCTACAAGCTGACGAGCCGCGAGTTCCACCCGGCGAATACCGTCATCACGCTCAACGGGGTCGCCATCGGCGGCGACAGTATCGTTGTCATGGCGGGGCCGTGCTCGGTGGAGAGCCGCGAGCAAATCACCGAGATTGCCCACATGGTCAAGGCGGCGGGGGCAACGGTGCTGCGCGGTGGGGCGTTCAAGCCGCGCACCTCACCCTACGCTTTCCAGGGTATGGGCGAGCGGGGCCTGCAACTGCTGCGCGAGGCGGCCGACGCGGTGGGCCTGCTCGTGGTCACCGAGGTCATGTCACCTATGGAAGTGCCGCTGGTGGCCCAATACGCCGACATCCTGCAGATCGGCACGCGCAACATGCAGAACTACTCCCTGCTGCATGCCGTGGGTGAGGCCCACAAGCCGGTCCTGCTCAAGCGCGGCATGTCCTCGACCATCGAGGAACTGCTCATGGCCGCGGAGTATATTCTGTCCCACGGCAACTATCGGGTCATGGTGTGCGAGCGCGGCATCCGCACCTTCGAGACCTACACCCGCAACACTCTGGACATCAATGCCGTTCCGGCCCTGAAGCACCTGACACACCTGCCGGTAATCGTCGACCCCAGCCACGCGACGGGCAAGCGCGAGCTGGTGGACGCAGCGTCGCGGGCGGCCATCGCAGCGGGCGCGGACGGCCTCATCATCGAAGTCCACAATCATCCGGAGCGCGCCTTGTCCGACGGCGCTCAGTCACTGACAGGCGAGCAATTTGCGGCGATGGTCAGGCGACTGGCGCGCATCGCCGAGGCGGTGGACCGACAGCTGGCTGTCGGCGAGCCGGTTAGCGCCTAGCACAAGAAAGGGACCATCATGATCATCATCATGCGCATGGGCGCGGCGAAGGAAGATATCGCCGCTGTTCTCAACAAGATCGAAACCGACGGCTTCAAGGCGCACCCCATCTATGGCGTCGAGCGCACCGTTATTGGCGTCATCGGCGACGACCGCGAGAAACGCCCCGAACCCTTCGAGCGCATGCCGGGCGTGGAGCGCGTGGAGCGCGTGCTGCGGCCCTGGAAGCTGGCGGGCCGCGAGTTCCATCCCGACGATACGGTCATCCGGCTGAACGGCGTCAGTGTTGGTGGGGAGAATGTGGTCGTCATGGCGGGACCGTGCTCGGTGGAGAGCCGCGATCAGATTATGGATATCGCCCATGCCGTCAAGGAAGCGGGCGCGACCGTCTTGCGCGGTGGCGCATTCAAGCCTCGCACGTCACCCTACTCCTTCCAGGGTCTCGGCGAGTATGGCTTGAAGCTGTTGCGGGAGGCGAGCGAGGCGACCCACATGCCGGTTGTCACCGAGGTCGTCTCGACGCGGGATATGCCCCTGGTGCGCGAGTACGCCGACATCCTGCAAATCGGGACACGGAACATGCAGAATTTCGCCCTGCTGACGGCGGCGGGCGAGGCCCATAAGCCGGTGCTACTGAAGCGGGGCATGAGCAACACCATCGAGGAATTGCTCATGGCCGCCGAATACATCCTGGCGGCGGGCAACCCGCGGGTGATGCTGTGCGAGCGTGGCATCCGTACCTTCGAGCCGGCGACGCGCTTTACCCTGGACATCAACGCCGTGCCGCTGCTCAAGCAACTGACCCATTTGCCGGTCATCGTCGACCCCAGTCAGGCGACCGGGAAGTGGAACCTGGTCGCGCCGGTCAGCAAGGCCGCCCTGGCGGCCGGGGCGGACGGCCTCATCATCGAGGTTCACAACAACCCCAGCGAGGCCCTGTCGGACGCGGCGCAGCAGCTCAAGCCGGAGAGCTTCGGCGCGTTGATGGGTGAGCTGCGCCTGCTGGCGCCGGCCGTACATCGGACGCTGTAGGCGATGAGCGACGCAGACACGGCCCTGTCGACAGGTGGCGAGGACGGCGGCGACGTTCCGTTTAGGCGAGTCGCCATCGTCGGCATGGGGCTGATGGGCGGCTCGCTAGGGCTGGCGCTGCGCGAGCGGCGACCCACCATCCACGTCACGGGCATCGTGCGGCGCGTGGAACAGGTAGAGCGCTGTGTCGCTCTGGGCGCGAGCCACGCCGCGACGACGGACATGGCGGCCGGGGTCGCCGACGCCGACCTGGTGGTGCTGTCGACACCGGTGCGAACGCTCATGGCCCAGATACCGGAGGTGGCGCGGCGCATGCAGCCGGGGGCGGTGCTGACCGACATGGGCAGCACTAAGGCCGCCGTCATGCGCGTCATGGCGCAGATTCCGTGGTCGATTCAGCCGGTGGGCGGCCACCCCATGTGCGGCAAGGAGGTTGCCGGTCTGGAGGCTGCCGATCCCAACCTTTATCAGGGGGCGACCTGGCCTCTGACACCCCTGGAGCGCACCGACCAGGCGGCGACGGCTGGCGTCAAGGCTCTGGTCGAGGCGGTGGGGGGGCGACCCGTGATGCTTGAAGCCGACCGCCACGACCGCCTGGTGGCGGCTATCAGCCACCTGCCGTACCTGCTGGCGGTGTCGCTGGTCGAGGTGGCTGACGAGATGGCCGACGAAGACGACCTGGTATGGTCGCTGGCGGCGAGCGGCTTCCGCGACACAAGCCGCCTGGCGGCCAGCGACCTGGCGATGATGCTGGACATCCTGGCGACCAACCGCCGCTATGTGGCGGCCATGGCGACGCGGCTGCATCGTCGCCTGGGGCAGCTGGTGACGGCACTGGAGGCGGGGGATGTCGCCGAGGCGGCCGACCTGCAACCGCGCCTGGCCGAGGCGCGCGAGAAGCGCATCGCGTGGGGCCTGAGGAAGCAGGCGTGAGGATGGCCCATTGACCACCGAGGCCCTGACCCCATCCCCAGCCGCGCCCTCCCTGCTGTTCTTGCTGCGCGTCTGGTTCAGCATTGGCCTCCAATCCTTCGGCGGCGGGGCCGTCACACGCTACCTCATCTGGCAGGCGTCGGTCGAGCGGTATGCCTGGCTGACGGATGAGGAGTTTACCGACTACTGGGCCATCGCCCAGGTCGCGCCGGGCATCAACCTGCTGGCGCTGACGACGCTCATCGGCTGGCGCGTGGCGCGGGCGGGGGGCGTCGCGATGTGCCTGCTCGGCCTGCTGCTGCCCAGTATCGCTATCACTATCGTCCTCACCGCTGTCTACGGGCAGGTGCGGGGCCTGGCGGCGGTGCAATCGGCGCTTCGTGGCATCATTCCGGCCACGGTGGGCCTCAGTGTGCTGTTGCTGTGGCGGCTGGCCGCCCCCCTGTACAACGACAGCCGCCGCGAGGGGCGAGCCAGCACGGTCTTCAGCCTGGTGGTGGTCGCCTTCGCCGTGCTATTCAGCATCTATCAGCCTGTTCCAATCTTTGCCACCCTCATCCTGGCAGGCGTAGCGGGCGCGCTGGTACACTGGCTATGGGCGCGACGGGGCTAGCCATGGACCAGCTGACGCTGTTTCTGCTGTTCCTCAAGGCATCCTTCCTGTCCACCGGCGGGACCGGTAACCTGCCCATCCTGTATACCGACCTCATCGCCCGTGGCTGGGCGACCGAGCGTCCCTTCGCCGAGGCCCTCACCATCGGCCAAATCACGCCGGGGCCGACGGGGCTGTGGGTCATCAGCTTCGGCTACCTCATCGACGGTGTGCCCGGCGCGCTGCTGGCCGCCATTGCCATCGTCATCCCGCCGTTGAGTGTGCTGCTCATCGCCATCCTGTATCAACGCCACGGCGACCATCCGGCCATGTCGGGCTTCATTCGCGGTCTGAGCCTGGCTGTGGTAGGTATCTTCGCCGTGGTGCTGGCCGATATTCTGCGCGGCAACGGTGTCGACGCGGGCGCGCTGCTGATCGCCGTCGCGGCGCTGGGTCTGGCGCTAACCAACCGCATACCGGTGATTGCTATCATTGGCCTGGCTGCGCTGGCGGGTATCGTTCTCTATCATTGAAGTTGACATGGAGTGGCTGCCCGCTTAGAGTTTTCACAGGCCCCTTGCGTTGCGTATTGATCGTTCCGAGCGTAGGGGGGGCACGCCGCCGCCGAACGCGGGGACGGCAGGTCAGCCAATTGCTGGCTGAGGCCCTGAGCCGCAGACGAAGGGCGACAAGCCCGTGAGGCAGGGTAGGAATCCGTCACTAGCCTGGAGCTAGCATGCAACATCTCCGTATTCGTCCGGGGCGTCCCCTGGCGGGGCGCGCCAGTGTGGACGGCGATAAGTCTATCTCCCACCGCGCTGTGCTGCTTGGCTCCCTGGCCGAGGGCGTGACCCGCATCCACAACTTCTTGCCTGCCAACGACTGCCTGACCAGTATTGCCGTCGTCCGCACGCTGGGCGCGACCGTCGAGGTCCACGGTCCTACCGAGGTCAGCATCCACGGCGTTGGCGGCTGGCGCGAACCGGAAGAGGTCCTCGATTGCGGCACGTCGGGCACGACAGTGCGCCTGCTGGCGGGGCTGGTGGCGGGGCAGTCCTTCACGTCGGTGCTTAGCGGGGCGGCCCAACTCCGGCGGCGGCCGATGGGCCGCGTCGTGACGCCACTGCGGCAGATGGGCGCAACCTTTATGGGGCGCGGCGGTGATACCCTGCTGCCGCTGGCGGTACGTGGCGGCGGGCTACGTGGCATCACCTACACGCTGCCCGTGGCGAGCGCCCAGGTAAAATCTGCCATTCTGCTGGCGGGGCTGTTCGCGGCGGGGCCGACGACTGTGATTGAGCCAGCCGCGACGCGCGATCACACCGAGCGCATGCTGAGCGCGATGGGGGCGGACGTGCAGCGGGAGGGGGACGCGGTGACAGTCCAGCCGCTGGCTGCGCCCTTACGCCCGCTCGACATAACTGTGCCGGGTGACATCTCGTCGGCGGCGTTCCCGCTGGTGGCGGCGAGCCTGGTAGCAGGGTCGAACGTGCTGCTGCATGCGGTGGGGGCCAATCCGACACGAACAGGACTCCTGGACGTGCTGAGCGATATGGGCCTGGGGCTGTCGTACCTCTTCGGCGAGGCGGGTGGCGAGCCGATTGTAGACATCGAGGTGCGCGCCGCGCCGCTTCAGGCGA
>CAZJJF010000291.1:0-5500 GCA_964546245.1 uncultured Anaerolineales bacterium | reverse complement strand
TGGCGCTCTTCCTGCTCCTCAGCCTCCAGGACACCGAATGGGGAGCGGTGCTGTTTCCGTTGTGGGTGCTGCTGGTCAGCGTCTACATCCTGGCCGCGAATCTGCGCCGTCGGCCGACCAACTAAGGCGGGCGCTCGCGGCGGGTGTGACCAACCTCCTCGCCGTTGGGCTAGACCAGGGTGGCCGCTGGCAGGCAGATGGTGAAGGTCGTGCCCTGGCCCACCGCACTGGCGACGGCGATGGCTCCTCCCTGCGCCTGTATCAGCTGTTGCGCAATCGCCAGTCCCAATCCACTGCCTGCATTTCCCTCGTGGGATCGGGCCGGATCGCCGCGCCAAAAGCGGTCGAACACGAAGGGCACATCCTCGGCGGCGATGCCCTCGCCGCTGTCGACCACCGTGACGCGCACCTGCCCGGGGCCAGCCGCCCCTGCGCTCAGCGTAATTCGCCCACCCGCTGGGGTGTGGCGTAGCGCGTTGGCGACCAGGTTGCCGAGCACCTGATCCAGTCGCCCCCAGTCGGCCAGCGCGGCCACCCCCTCGCCCTCAGTCTCCGCGCGGAGCGCGACGCCCGCCGCCTCAGCCTGCCCGCTGAAGCTGGTCACCACGTCGGCCAGTAGCTCAGCGATGTCGACCCGTTCGACGGTCAGCGGTAGCCGCCCCGCTTCGGCCAGGGACAGGGTTTGTAGGTCGTCCACCAGGCGGGCGAGGGCGCGCGTCTCGCTGAGGGTGGCTCCGAGCGTGTCGGGGGTGGGGGCGTAGACGCCGTCAAGCATGCCCTCCAGGTTGCCCTGGATGACGTGCAGCGGCGTCCGCAACTCGTGGGCGACATCAGCGGTCAGGTTGCGCCGCTGCTGGTCGGCGCGGGCCAGCTCGCCGACCATGTGATTGAAGGCAGCGCCCAGCCGCCGCAACTCGCCGGGGCCGCGCACCGCGACGCGCGCGCTCAAGTCGCCGCCCGCCACAGCATCGGCGGCGGCCACCAGGTCGCCCAGGGGCGCGGCGAACTGGGTGAAGGCGCGGCGGCCGAGGGCGAAGATCAGCAGGGGCAGGCCCAGGACGAGGCCACAGCCGCCCAGCCAGACGGCCACAGCGGTCGCGCCCGTCCCACCGGCCAGCCGCGTCAGCAAGAAGGCCAGCGCGCCCATCCACGCGACCAGCAGGAGCGACACCAGGCCGAAGCCGATGGCGAAGCGCGCGAAGATCCAGCGCCCAGGGTCGCGGCCCCGCCAGGGAGGGCCATCGCCGTCGTGGCGCCAGGGGCCGCGCGAGCGGGGGGACTGGGGTGCGGGTGTCATGGCCCCTGCGTTGGCTGAGCGATCTGGTCCAGGAACAGGCGATGAAAGCGGTCGTCGTCGGTCAACTCGGGGTGGAACGCCGTGGCAAGCAGATTGCCCTGCCGCGCCGCGACGATGGTCCCCCCCTCCAGGCAGGCCAGTACCTCCACGTCGGGGTCGGCTGTCTCGATCCACGGCGCGCGGATGAATACGCCGCGAAACGGCTCAGCGCCGAGGGCGGGCACGTCCAGGTCGGTCTCGAAGCTCGCCACCTGACGGCCAAAGGCGTTGCGCGCCACGCGGATATCCATCACGCCCAGCCAGGGCGGCTCGCTGGGGCCGATGTCCTTCGCCAGGATGATCATGCCCGCGCACGTGCCCCACACCGGCGCGCCCGCCTGGGCCAGGGCGCGGATAGGCGCGAGCAGGCCGTATTGCACCATTAGCTTGCCGATGGTCGTGCTCTCGCCGCCAGGGATGATCAGGCCATCGAGGCCCGCCAGTTGCTCTGGCCGGCGGACCTCGACGGCGTCCACGCCCAACTGTCGCACGCGCTCGACGTGCTCGCGGAAGGCCCCTTGCAGAGCCAGGATGCCCACACGCGGCATCGCTCACCATCCCCTGGACGCGAGGCGCTCGGCTTCGGGGATCTGGTGAATCTCGCGGCCCACCATCGGCGCGCCTAGCCCACGCGACACCTCACCGATAATCTTGGCGTCGGTGTAGTGGGTCGTCGCCTCGACAATGGCCTTGGCGCGGCGATAGGGGTCGCCCGACTTGAAGATGCCGCTGCCGACGAACACGCCGTCTACACCCAGTTGCATCATCAGCGCGGCGTCGGCGGGCGTCGCCAGGCCACCGGCGGCGAAGTTCACCACGGGCAACTGGCCAGTCTCGGCGACCTGCCTGATCAGCTCGTAGGGTGCGCCGAGTTCCTTGGCCACGTGCATCAGCTCCTCGGGGCGCAGCCCCTGGAGGCGTCGAATCTCGCCCAGCACGCTGCGGGCGTGGCGCACCGCCTCGACCACGTTGCCCGTGCCCGCCTCGCCCTTGGTGCGAATCATGGCCGCGCCCTCGCCGATGCGCCGCAGCGCCTCGCCCAGGTTGCGGCAGCCGCACACAAAGGGGACGTTGAAGGCGTGCTTGTCGACGTGGTTCTCCTCGTCGGCGGGGGTCAGGACCTCGGACTCATCGATGTAGTCGACGCCGAGGGCCTCCAGCACCTGCGCCTCGACGAAGTGACCGATGCGGCACTTGGCCATCACCGGGATGGTCACGGCTTCCATGATTTCTAGAATCTTGTCGGGATCGGCCATGCGCGCCACGCCGCCGTCGGCGCGGATGTCGGCGGGCACGCGCTCCAGGGCCATGACGGCGCACGCCCCTGCCTCCTCGGCGATGCGCGCCTGATCGGCCGTCGTCACGTCCATGATCACGCCGCCCTTCAGCATCTGGGCCAGGCCAGCCTTTACCCGAAACGTACCTGTCGCTTGCTCGGTCATCTTCGCCTCCTCTGCGGGCGGAATATTTGGGAGCCTGTATTGTACAGGAATCGTACAGGAATCGCGGCGAAAGTGGTAACGCCCAACACCAGCCGGCGGGAGGGCCATTTGGCCGCGCGCGACAAGTGCGGCATACTATCGCTACCCGTATCTCACGCATCGAAAGCGAGACAGCCATGAGCAAGGTTCGGTGGGGCGTGCTCAGCACGGCCAATATTGGTCTGCTAAAGGTGCTGCCCGCCATGCAGCGCGGCCAGTACTGTGACGTTACCGCCATCGCCTCGCGCGACCTCGCCAAAGCCCAGGCCGCCGCCGCGCGGTTGGGCATCGCCAGGGCCTACGGCTCCTACGCGGAACTGCTCGCCGACCCCGACATCGACGCCGTCTACAACCCGATGCCCAATCACCTGCACATTCCCTGGTCGGTCAGGGCATTGGAAGCCGGGAAGCACGTCCTGTGCGAGAAGCCCATCGCCATCACCGCCGCTGAGGCGCAACCCCTGGCTGACGCGGCGGCTCGCTATCCCCACCTCAAGGTGATGGAGGCGTTTATGTACCGCCTTCACCCCCAGTGGCAGCGAGCGAAGGCCATCGTTGATGAGGGCGGCATTGGCGAACTGCGCACGATCCAGTCCCATTTCTCGTACTTCAACACCGACCCGGCCAACGTCCGCAATCAGGCCGACATTGGCGGCGGCGGACTGCTCGACATTGGCTGCTATAACATCTCCCTGGCGCGCTTCATCTTCGGCGCGGAGCCGAGCCGCGTCGTCGGTGTGGTCGAGTATGACCCTGTGTTCAAGACCGACCGCCTCGTGTCGGGCATCCTGGACTTCGGGCGCGGCACGTCCACCTTCGTCTGCTCGATGCAGTTGACGTCCTACCAGCGCGTCAATATCTTCGGCACAACCGGCCGCGTCGAAATCGAGATTCCCTTCAACGCGCCACCCGACCGCCCCACGCGCATCTGGCACACCCACGACGGTCGAACCGACGAGATTCTCTTCGACATCTGCGACCAGTACACCCTGCAAGGTGACGCCTTCGCGAAGGCCGTCCTGGACGACACGCCCGTCCCGACCCCGCTCAGCGACGCCCTGGCCAACATGCGCGTCATCGACGCCATCGTCGCCAGCGGCCGACAGGGCGGCTGGGTGGAGAACCCGACCGTTGGTGGGTGACGCGCTCGCCCCTGTCCCGACCGGTGGTTGCCCTGGCCCACCAGCCCTTCAGCCTCTGCTTCCCGACGCCTGCCCCCTGTGCGCCGAGGGCCTGCCGCTGGAAGACCCGACGGGCTAGCTCTGAGTACAACACGCCTCGCGGGTTGCTTTCGACTGTCACCCCGACGATAGGAGGGGTCTCCGCAGCAACAATCGGAGATGCCTCGCCAAGCCTCGGCATGACCGTCGAGTCTATCGCGCATGGGTTTCAAGATGACCCGTGAGGCTGATCGATGAGTCGAGGGCTGCTAGAGCTGACTGAGAACTTGAGCCGGTGTCATGCGACCGCGGTCTGTCTGATCGAAGTGGGCGTCGAAGCTGATGAGGCTGGCGTTCTCGCGTTCTGCGACAACGTATTGGTAGGCATCATCAAAATCAAGCCCGAAGCCATCCATTGCAGCCACTACATCAGTCATCGCGGCAGCGGGGAGGCTGATGAGCGCTACTCCACCATCGAGTAGCACATCTTGCACGAAGGCCGCGAAGACAGTATGTTGACGCCATCGGTGCAGAATCACGCCGAGAGAATGCAGCGTGAAATCGCTCATCAAGATATGGTCCAGGGGAAGACGGCCGAGTAACTCCCCCACGCTGGCAGACTGAGACTGATCAAGTAAGCGCTCTAGCCAGATGTTAGTATCGAGGAGGTACACTACTCCGTTCTCCACTCCGAAGCCTTATGCTGCAACTCGACAGCCGAGGTGGAGACGCCTGCGTCCTTCAACGCCCCCGCCCAATCCTGGCGGAGACGTCGTTCGCCGGCGCGGGCGCGTTTGGCGAGCAAGAACTCGACAAAGTCGCTCACCTCAGCGCGGAGATCGGGTGACAACTCCTGAATCAACTCCTCAAGGGGTCGCGTAGACATGATCATCCTCCTGTCAGTGTCGAGGGTGATACCGCTATTGTATGTCTCGCTTGCGGCCCAGTCAATGGCCTGTCTGCTTCTTGGAGATAGGGAACCCGCCGCCGATGAGGGTCAGCGTGACACGGGTGCGACCGAGAGACACAGCGGCCAGCAGCGTGCCGAGATACGCGGCGCGCAGGAGTTGTCGCGCGGCGGCAGGCGTGGGGGCGTAGCTGAAGACGAGGTCGAGCAAGTTGCTCATTGGGTGAGCCTCCGATAGGCTATGGGCCGTAGGACCGCTTGTTGGTGGCCAGACCTGGCACGCGCGCCGGGGCGGGCAGGGGGGAACCAACTCACCATCGTAACGCCCTGCGAGTGATGGCGCAAGCGCGCGTGGGAAGTATGCTATAATTCTCGCCTGATACTTGAAGTGGGCGCACGGAGGGCAGGAGGGCAGGATGATGTCCGAGATTGCCGAGTTTCGCGCCGCGAAGGACGATTTCTTCCGCGTCAGCGACCAGTCGCCGCTGACGCTGGAGCAGCAAGAGGCGTTCGAGGGTCTGCGCTACTTCCCCGAAGACCCCGCCTACACCGTGGTCGCCACCCTCGAACCGGCCGACGCCGCCGACCCGGTGACGATGGTCACCAGCAAGGGCAC
>CAZJJF010000290.1:0-5502 GCA_964546245.1 uncultured Anaerolineales bacterium | reverse complement strand
CGGCGCAACCACAGCACTTCGCCCAGAAGCAGCAGGCCGCAGACGACGAAGACGACGGCCCGCGCAGCCAGTAGACTGTTCATGGTCTATGACCCAACGCCCTGGCGGAGTCGCATCAGGCGTGCGGCCAGGGAGTCCGCGACGGCGCGATGGCCAGTCGTCGTCCAGTGCATGTTTGACGGCTGATAGGGACAGCCTTCGGGGACCTGGCTCAAAGCCGGCCGCAGGTCCACATACGTGAACTGCATTTGATCGGCCAGGCTTTGGGTCAGACGCTGGGGCTTGTCGAGGTCGAAGCGGCTGGTATCACTGAGGTCGACATAGTGGGGATAGTAGGCCAGGTCGTGCGGGGCGCAAATCTGGGGGCCGGCGGGAACCATGACGATCATGACGGGCACCTTCGCCTGGTCCGCCACGGCCTTTATCTGCCGCAGACGCGCCTCGACGGCGCGCTGACCGTCGGCCCATGCGGGCCAGTCCCGCTCTAGAAAGGTGAAGTTCCCCAGCGTGTAGCCGTGCGCCTCAGGGCGATGCTGGACGAAGGCCGCGAGGGGTTCGCGCACACGCAGGCGAAGGAACTGCCGTAATTGGGCCAGGCCGAGCACGGCCAGCCAGCTATCCGGCGACCGCTCGCCAAAGCCGATGGACGCCTGGAAGGCGTCGTTGGGCGTGAGGGCGTCCAGATAGTCGTTGACGAACATCTCGACGACGATGAGATCAGGCTGATAGGTCGGCGCATAGGCCTGGATGACCTCCGCGTACTGATTGGGGCCATAGCCTGTCACAGCGAAGTTCATCACCTCGACAGGCGTGGCGGGCAGCTGCTGTCGAAGCTGGTCTTCCAGCAGGCGCGGCCAGGCCTGGTCGGAGTTTACCCCCTCCGCGCTGCTAAAGGCATCGCCGGTGACGAGGATGCGGAAAGCGCCGGGCGCTTTGGCGGCTGAGTACTCCGGCCCTGGAAAGCCCAGGGCATTCGCCGTCACCTGATAGTCGTAGCTCTCCCATCGCAACTGCGTCGTCTGCGACGGACGGAGCCGCCAGCCGATGGTCGGGTCCGGCGTCAGGGACGGCCGCTCTCCCCAGCCCAGAACCTCTTGCGGTGCGATGGCCCGCACCGCCAACTCAGCGCCCACCAGGCCGGCCAGCAGCAGGAGGATACCGGCGACGCCAGCGACGGCTGTGCGGCCCAGGCCCATCGACGCGACCGCGCGCGACAGCCCACGCAGGGTGGCGTTGACCCCCGCTTCCAACACCAGCGCCAGGGCCACCGTCGCTATGGTCGCCGCGACAATGCCCCCCACGACTCGCACCGGGCTGACCAGCATGGTGGCCGGTACCAGCGCCACGATGACGGGGTGTTGCACGAGAAACAGGGAATACGAGTGACGACCAATCCAGCCCCCACCCCTCCCCACGGCCTGCGCGACAGACGGTGTACCAAAGAGAGCGCCCAAGAGAATAAACGCGCTTACGCCAGTCAGGAACGGAGCGATGGTCATCCCTACCAGGGTTAGCGACAAGAGTGTACCGAGAGCGTACGCCATCGCGGCGCCCATGAGGGTGATGGGCGCTCGGAGTCGGGCCTGGGTGGCGGCCGGGTTGTCGTGCAGCCAGCCAGCCAGGGCCATGCCAAACGCGAACTCCGGTAGTCGGGTGACGAAGATCGCGCCACGACTCCAGGCATCCAGGTAACCTTCGAAGGTCAGCAGCCCGATGGCGCGCAGGCCGAAGGCTACGACGCAGGCGACAATCAGCAGGCGCGTGGGGCCGAGGCGGCGCAGGCCTTGCCATAGCAGCGGATAGACGAGGTACAGCTGAATCAGAACAGTGACATACCACCAGGCCGGCGCGAAATAGTAGAGGGTGGACGGCGTCACGCGCAGTCCGGCCAGGCTCAGGTAGAACTGGAGGTCGGTCGGGCTTAGCCCCAGCCCCATCAGGATCGCGAGTCCCAGGAAGAGCAAGTGAGCGCCCCACCACAACGGCAGGATGCGCTTCGCCCGGTCCAGGTAGAAGCTGCCCAGGGGGAATGTCCCACGACCATAGCGATGCAGCAAGGCCCAGGTGAGGCCGAAACCGCTCGCAATGAGGAATAGCTGCACACCCTGGTCGCCCATCCACCCCACGTAGCGTAGGATGTTGGCGGGCAAGGTCCACGGCCCGTAGCCCGCCAGGGGTTGCAGTTGCTGGACACGCTCGGCGAGGGGCGGCCAATTGGCCCCCGGGTTGGCGATGTACGGAAAGCCGAACAGGCGCTCTGCGACGTGATTCAAGAAAATCCAGATGACTGCTGTGGCGCGAATCAGGTCGAGCGAGGCAAGGCGTGTCGCCTGGACGCGGACGGCCGCGCCCGTTGGGACGTCGCGGACGCTGACCGGGGCAGCGATGCTGGCGCTACTGGCTTGGGGTAGCATCAGGCAGGAGCCTCATCATGGCGCGGGCTGGTCAACGTGATAGAGGTCATAAGGTCCCTCCCGCAGCACGAGGCGGCAGCACCCCGCCGCGAGATAGTTGGCATAGAGTTGCGTCCACTTTGAAAACGGGCCATCAATCAGGTATTGGGGCGAGAAGGGCGTCGGGTCGTAAGGCGCGAGACGACTGGTCTCCCGAAACTGGGTCACTTTGGTCAGCTCATCCACCCAGACGTTGGTTGGATGGTGATAGTTGAGATCGGCCCACACATCCAGTTCCCACTCCCACGATTCGACGGTCGCAGTGGCCGGGACGACACCCGAAATAGCGCGCGCAAAGCGCTCAGCCGCCATATCCTGGTGCGCCATTACGCGGTTGACCTGACCGATCAAGCCCAGGGTCGTCCCAACCAGGAGAGCGAGCGCAAACAGCGCCGCCGACACGCGCAGCGCGTCGGCTATCCTCCGGTCCGCAGTGACCCGACCGCCGGCCGAGGCCAGATAGCTAACCCCGTCCACCAGCAGTTTGGCGGAGAAGCTTGCGCTGAACAGGAGCGGCTCGAAGGCATAGCGCGGCCAGCCTACCGAGGCGAATGCGTACCACCCCAGCCAGATGATGGTGACCAGGAGCAGCAGCAAGATGCGAGAACTGGCAAGCGTGCGCCGACGCGCCAACCACGCCACGTACAACAGGCCGGGCACAATGTACAGGTAGCCGCCGGATCGCAGGAGATACCAGAGGCTACCGGGAACGCGCCGGGGCCGCAAGGCCAGCACAGTCACGGCAGTACTGGAGCGGATTGCGTCAACGTGGGCAGCGTAGCCTGAAGCCCCGACCAGGGCGAACTGTACCCCCTGCCACACGACCAGTGACACCGCCAAGGCTCCGACCGCCAGGCCGGTGGTAGACAGGCCGACCTGCCTGTAGTAGAGCCTGTCCAGGACAAAGAAGGCGAGGAACGCCGGCACGAGCAGGAGGTACTGCCCTTTGGTAATGCACGCCAGCCCAAACAGGAGGCCAGACGCGATGGCGGCGCTGCGGGAGCGGCGCTCCAGCGCTACCAGCCAGCTCAGATAGCCCAGGAGGAAGTACAGCAAGGCCGGAACCAGACCCAGGGCGTGGCGACCATACAGCAGCAGCCCTTCATCAGGCCAGGCCAGGGCGATGATGGTCGCGACGATTGCCACCGGCAAGGTGTAGAGGCGCTTGACGAGCAGAAAGAAGACCATTACCGTCACAACGAGGAAGACCGCCATCACCAGACGCGCCTGCAACAAGCCAACGCCGAAGATGGAGAAGGCAGCCGCGATGGGCAGGACAACGCCTGGCCCGTTGGCGATGAGGGGCTGGTCCAGAACGCGGAAACCCTCGGAGGACTCCATCGCGTACTGCCCGTAACGGGTGAGGTTCATCGCCCCGTGGAGGGTGAAGCCGTCGTCCTGCCACGTGGCGGGATAGGCGGGCTGGTTCCACGTCGCGAGGAAGGCCAGGGCGATGACGGCGGCGATGGAAGCGGTCCAGGCGAGGACAGCGCGCAGCCGGATGTGGGTTGTTTTGTTCGATAGACTGGCGCTCGCCATTCGCTCCCCTACCGTTCAGCAACAATCTTGAGCAACTCGTACCTTGTGTCGCCCGTGCCCACCGAGGCGACCGGGATGGTGTGCTCAGCGATGAAGCTGGGATCATAGGCGTCCAGCCAGCGCGAATACCAGCCCAGGATGAGGTAGGCGGGTGGTTGGCCTTCGAGCAGAGAATCACTACCCAGGGAATAGTTCTTCGTGCCGCCGCGATACATGGCCGCGTGGGTCTTGCTCAGCAACGCCTGGTCGGGGGAGTGATACTGATGATTCGTCAGGAACGCCAACTCTCGTTCCCACGTCTCGATCACCTGATCCGGCTGAACCGTCCGATTCAGAATTGCGGCCAGTTCTTGGGGAGCCAGGTCGCGCGCCAGTACCTCGTTGCGCAGTCGGCCCTGGAGCGACCACAGAATCACGATACTGAAGAGCGCCAGCAGCGCCAGGTTGCGAGCGGCCGGGCCGGGTCGCCCCTGGCTCCATTCCTGGCGTAGGCCTGTCCCCGATAGCGTGAAGCCATGGGTCAGGTCATGCCATAGCTTCGCCACAAAGAACGCCGCGATGGCAGCGGGGGCGAAGAGGTAGGCGATCCAGGGGACACTCCAGAAGTAATAGCCCAGCCAGAGGATGGTAAAGGTGAGTAGCAACGCTGCCATGAAGCCCGACTGGTCGCGGCGTCGGGCCAGGAAAGCCCCATACAGAAGGGCCGGAAGCCCCCACAGATACAGGAAGTGCCCTGATCCTGACCCCATGAAGAATTGCAGGGATGCGGCCATCACGCGCGGGTTGAAGCCTGTCGTGCCGGTGGCTAGCTGCTGCATCTTCCTGGAGTTGTCCCAGAAGGTGTCAGGCCCGAAGTAAGCGTATTGCGTTCCCATCCAGGCCAGGACGCAGGCAGTGGCCACGAGCATCGCGACGACTAACCCGCGCCGGTTGTGCTGCCGGTAATAAAGCCAGTCGAGGCCGCCCACGACAGCCAGCGTCACGACGCCAATCACGATATAAGTACTCTTCGTCACCATGGCCGCGCCGATGAGCAGCCCGGCCGCCACGGCGACGAGCAGTCGGCCACGCGCCCTCAGGGTGAACAAGCACACCCCAGCCAGAAAGAACATGAGGGCGGGCGCTTCGCCCAGAACCTGACGCCCGAAGAAGAGGAGCCGCACATCCTGCACAGCCAGTAGCAGGAACGTCGTCACGATAGCCGCCCGCAGCCCAAACAGCCGCCAGGCGAGGAGCGTCGCGACAGCAAGGAGCAGACACAGGTACGCCGCGGATACCAGACGGGCTTGCAGCAGACCCATGCCGAACAGCTTGAGCGACGCGGCGACGGGTAGGAGGACCGTTGGCCCCACGCTCTGGATGGGGCCGAAGGTCTGATAGCCGTCGGAGTTGCGCATCGCGAACACCCCCTCCGAGGCGAGGGTCTTGGCGACGTTCAGGGCTGCGCCCTCATCGTGCCAGGTCCGCGGCCCGACCGGCAGGTTGTAGAGCGCAACGATGGGCAGCAATA
>CAZJJF010000289.1:0-5512 GCA_964546245.1 uncultured Anaerolineales bacterium | reverse complement strand
CATCACGTCGTCGATCTCAGGTGTGTTGAGACCCTCGGCGCGGCGCACGGCCTCGGCGATGACGGCCGCGCCCAGGTCGACGGGGTGAACACTCCGCAGCGCGCCGCGTGGCGCTTTGCCGACGGCAGTGCGAGCCGCGGAGACGATGACAGCATCGGTGGTCATGAACGCAATCCTTTCTGACGACCGACGACCGACCAGCGACCACCGAGAGGTCTCGGCGCAAGCGGTCGTCCGTGGTCTGTGGTCGGTGGTCTAGTTGCGAAGCGGCCGGCCGGTCTGCACGAAGTGCATGATGCGCTCGATGGTCTTCGGCTCCTTGAGCAGCTCGATGAAGGCGGTGCGCTCCAGGTCCAGGAAGTACTGCTCATCGGCCCACTGGCCGACAGCCAGGTCGCCGCCCGCCAGAATCCAGGCCAGATGGCGGCCGACGGTTGCGTCGTGCGCGCTAATCTGCCCGGCCTGCTGGAAAGTCCACACGCCCATCTTGATGGCGGCCAGGGGCAGCTTGCCGGCCGCGTAGCAGGTCTTCTCGCGGGCCGGCGGCTGGTACGTCGCGGCCATATCCAATACCGCCTGCTTGGCCTCGCCCAGCACGTGGTCGGGGTGCATGACGACCAGGTCGCCACCGTCCAGCATGCCCATCTGTCGCGCCTCCTCGGCGCTGGCGCTGACTTTCGCCGTCCCGATCTGGGTGAAGGCGCGCTCCAGGAAGGGTAGCGGGTCGACGCCCGGCGTCTTCATGGGCGGCGAGGCGACGCGGCGGACGATTTCCTTGCAGCCGCCCCAGCCGGGGATGATGCCCAGGCCAACTTCGACGAGACCCATGTAGGTCTCGGCCGAGACGACGCGGCGGCTGGCGGCCATGCTGATCTCGGCGCAGCCGCCGAGGGTCATGCCGAAGGGCGCGGCGACGATGGGCTTGGCGCTGAAGCGCACCCGCTGCATAAACTGCTGGCCCTGGGCGACCATGCCGTTGACCACGTCCCACTGGCCGGCCATGACGTTCATGGCCATGAGCGCCACGTTCGCGCCCGCGCCGAAGTATTCGCCCTGGTTGCCGATGACGAGGCCAACCCACTGGGGTTGGTCGAGCATCGCCAGCGCTGTCTCGCCCATCTGGAAGACCATCTCGTCGAGGACGTTGGCCTTGGTATGTACTTCGAGGCACAGCACCCCATCGCCCAGGTCGAGCAGGCTGGCGCTGTCGTTGCGCTTAAGCTCCCTACCCTGCCGCCGCAGCGCGTCTAGCTCGATGATCTTGGGGTCCGTGGGCGCGGGCTGATAAGTCCCCGTCTCGATGTCGTAGGCCATCGGCAGGCCGTCAATGGTCTCGTAGAAGCTGGTGTGCCCCTGCTCGAGCATGGTGTGGACCCAGGGCGCGACCTGGATGCCTTCCCTGTCCATGCGAGCCACCGTCTCCGGCACGCCGAGCATGTCCCACGTCTCAAAGGGGCCGAACTGGCGGCCGAAGCCCCACTTCATGGCGCGGTCAACGCTGGGCAGGTCGTCGGCGATTTCCGGCATGCGCCGCGAGGCGTAGGCCAGGGAGTTGGCCGTCGTGTGCCACAGGAAGTCGGAGGCGCGGGAGTCGGGGACGTTCAGGAGGGCCTGGAGGCGCGCGCCCATCGGCTCCAGCTTGCGCGCCTTGTCGATTTCTGGGAAGCTGGCGCGGGTTGGCGGACGATACTCCAGGTTCTTGAGGTCCAGCGTCCAATACTCGCGCTTGCCGTTCTCGCGCACTTCCTTGTAGAAGCCCTGGCCGGTCTTGTTGCCCAGCATCTTGCGCTCGAGCATGGTGTCGATGGCGGCGGGGACGCGGTAGATGTCGCGGCTCTCGTCGCTGGGCGCAGCGTCGTACAGGTTCCTGGCGACGTGGGTGGCGATGTCCAGGCCGACCAGGTCCTGCAAGCGGAACAGGGCCGTTTTGGGGTTGCCGATCATAGGCCCCGCCAGGAAATCGACCTCCTCGACGGTGAGACCGTGGTCCAGCGCGTACTTCATGGCATACATGCCGTCGAAGCTGCCCAGGCGGTTGGCGATGAAGTTGGGCGTGTCCTTGGCAATGACGACACCCTTGCCCAGGTGGCGGCTGGCGAAGTCGGCCACGAACTGGACCACATCGGGGTCCGTGTCGGCGGTGGGGATGGCTTCCAGCAGCTTGAGGTAACGCGGCGGGTTGAAGAAGTGAGTCCCTAGAAAATGGGCGCGGAAGCTCTGGCTGCGACCCTCGGCGATGGTGCTGACGGGGATACCTGAGGTGTTGGTACTGACGATGGAGCCGGGCTTACGCACCTCGTCGATGCGGGCCATGAGGTCGCGCTTTGGCTCCAACTGCTCGATGATGGCCTCGATGATCCAGTCGGCGTCGGCGAGGCGGTCGAAGTGGTCGGCCGTATTACCCAGGCGCACCCGGTCGGCGGTGTCGGCGGTGAATAGCGAGGCGGGCCGCGACTTCTTGACCCGGTCCCAACCGCCATTGACGAAGCGGTTGCGGACGGCGGGGCTGTCCAGGGTCAGGCCGCGCTTCTCCTCATCGGGCGTCAGGGATGGGGGCGGGACGTCCAGCAGGTCCACCTGGAAGCCGGCGTTGGCGAAATGGGCGGCGATGCCTCCCCCCATCGTACCAGCGCCGATGACAGCAACGCGGGTGATTGTGCGACTCATGGCAAGTCTCCGTAGTTAGAAGAGATCAGGGATTGGCGATTGGAGATTGAGACGGGAGGTTGGCGGTCCACTCCTCAATCCCTAATCTCAAGTCTCCCGTCTCAAGGGCGGCCAGGAAGAACTGGCTGATGATGTGGCTGATGGCATCGACCGGCAGGCGGCCGTCGGGGCGATACCAGATCACGAACCAGTTATGGACACTGAATAGCATCTTGACGACGATGGAGGTATCCACGGGCCGAAAGAGTCCCTGCTTGACGCCGTCGTGGATGATGGCGGCGAACAGGGATTCGAGGGCATCGCGGCGGGCGATGTAGACGTGGCGCTCCTCGGGGTTGTCGAAGACAGCGCGCGCTTCCAGGATGGTGACGAGGGCGACGTCGGGGAAATCGGCGACGCAGTGCAGATAGGACTGGACAGCGCGGTCGAGGCGTAGATTGGCGGGTAGGTCAGGGTGGGCCGCGACGAGCACAACGCGGGTCAGGCGGTCGAGGCCCTCGTTGAGAAGGGTGATCAGGAGGGCATGTTTGCTGGGGAAGTAGTGGTACAGGCTGCTCTGGCGCAGGCCTAGCTCGGCGCCGATGAGCTGCATCGTCGCGCCGTGGTAGCCGTGCAACCTGAAGACGCGCGCCGCCGCCGCGAGGACCTCCTCGCGACTGACGGTCTGGTCGGCCGGCTTCCGTGCCATGCTCCCTCCAGCGGGAACGAGACGAATCGAATAGTGTATCGATTACCTTTCCCAATTATAGCGCACTGCGTCACAAGAGTCAATGCGCCGGGCGGGCGAATCTGGCGCCGGTCCAAAATTGGCCGCCGAACAGCCAGGCCGGCATCCCAGCGAAGGCTCACGATGTCGGCCAGGACTGGCACGGAAATTGCATCCGCTGGCGGGTGTAGCCCACTGGCGTTGTTCCAGAGTGCGTCAGCCGGCGGCGCTCGGTGACTGCGTAGGAGAAGGAGTCCTCGATGACCAGCGTGACGAAGTCGATCGACGTCCATGTGCCCATACGCGCCGCCTACAACCAATGGACCCGCTTCGAGGAGTTCCCGCGGTTCATGGAGGGTGTCAGGAAGGTCAAGCAGCTCGACAATCGGCGGCTGCGCTGGCTCGCCGAGGTCGCGGGCAACAATCAGGAGTGGTATGGGGTGATTACCACGCAGATTCTCGATCAGCGTCTCGCCTGGGCCAGCACGACGGGGGCAAAGAACGACGGGACTGTGACCTTTCAGCCCCTCGGCCCCGACACCACGCGGGTGATTCTACAGCTGGACTACGAACCTGAAGGCGTCAGCGAGGCGGCCGGCGACAAGCTGGGCTTCGTGTCGCAGCGCGTGGCAGGTGATCTGGCCCGCTTCAAGGCGTTCATCGAGGCGCGTGGTCGTTATGCGATGTGGTTCAGACTCTAGTTCGGGCAGGAGGGTGATGATGGCAGAGCAGAACAGGCGCGAGCGGGGCGCGAATGGCGGCCGCAGTCGGGAGCAGATGGCCGAGATTGGGCGCAAGGGCGGCGAGGCGGTGAGCCGCGACCGCGAGCACATGGCTGAAATCGGGCGCAGGGGTGGCGAGGCGGTGAGCCGCAACCGCGAGCACATGGCCGAAATCGGGCGCAGGGGCGGTGAGGCTTCCCGCAATCGCCAGGCTGGCGGGACCGGCGCGCCTGCTGAGGGTGGCCGGCCTTAGGGTGGCGGCAGCCCAGCAGCCGTGAAGCGTCACCGCGCCACGGCGCGAGGGCTGGCGGTTATTGCTGCCGGGGCCGGGGACACCATTGTGGCCGGAACCGGCCAGCGGCCGCCAGCGACCTGGATGGCGCTGACCTCTACCCGGCGGCGACGAGGACGACGACCGATCGGGGCTGGACGCGATACTGGCGCGCGCCGCTGAGCGGCCCAACCGGCGGCTCGGCGATGTCGTCAGGGGTGTCGAGGCCGGTATCCAGCAGGCGATACCAGGCGCGGCCGCTGGAGAGAGGCGGCAACTCGAAGGTCAGCGGCTGCCAGTAGGCGTTGATCATCACGTGCAGGTGCTCGCCCGCCGTTGCGTTGCTCAACTCGAAGGCCAGTACCCGCGACTCAGCACCCCAATCCGGCCGCTCCAGCGCCAGCCCGTGCCAGTGAATCTCTGTGCCGCCGGGCGTGATCCAGAAGCTGCGGTCGTGGAACAGGCGGCTCCGGCGGCGGAAACGCAGTAGAGTCTGGGTGAAGCGCAGGATGTCGGCGTGGCGCTCCACGCAACTCCAGTCCAGCCAGCTTAGCTCGTTGTCCTGGTCGAAGGCATTATTGTTGCCCCCCTGGGTGCGGCGTACCTCATCGCCCATGAGCAGCATGGGGGTGCCCTGCGACAGCAAGAGGATCGTCAGGAAGTTCTTGATCTGTCGCGTCCGCAGCGCCTCAACCCCCGCATCGTTGGTTGACCCCTCGTCGCCGCAATTCCAGCTGTGGTTGTCGTTCGACCCGTCGCGGTTGTCCTCCCCGTTGGCCCAGTTGTGCTTATCGTTGTAGGACACCAGGTCGTTGAGCGTGAAGCCGTCGTGGCAGGTGACGTAGTTAATGCTGCGAATCGGGTCGCGGTCGAGGCGGCGAAACAGAAACGGGCTGCCGCCGATGGCGTCGGCCAGGCTCACCGTCAGGCCGGGGTCACTCTTGACGAAACGGCGCAGGGTGTCGCGATACTGGCCGTTCCACACCGCCCAGCGCTTGCCCACAAAGTTGTGCACCTGATATAGCCCGCCCGCATCCCACGCCTCGGCGATGATGCGCGTGCCGGCCAGCACCGGGTCCGACTCGATCTCCCACAACAGCGGCGGGTCGTCCAGGGGGCGGCCGTCGCTACCCCGCGACAGGATGG
>CAZJJF010000288.1:0-5512 GCA_964546245.1 uncultured Anaerolineales bacterium | reverse complement strand
GCGGCAAGTCAATTGGCATGGAGCGGTGAAATAGCCGCCCTCCCCCCTTGACAACGAGCGAAGATTTTGATACTATATCGACCACGGATATATCGGGCGCGATTAGAGTGAGGGAGGGCTAGATGCAGCAGCTGGCGCGCAAGCCGGAGGACATGCTGCCGTTGACGCCGGCGGTGTTTCACATCCTGCTGGCGTTGGTGGATGATGAGTTGCATGGCTACGGCATCATGCAGGAGGTGGCGCGGCTGACGGACGGCCAGCTACGCCTGGGGCCCGGTACGCTGTATGGGGCCATCAAGCGTATGCTCGCGGATGGCCTGATCGAGGAGAGCGAGACGCGGCCTGATCCGGCCCTGGACGACGAGCGGCGGCGCTACTATTGCCTGACGGACTACGGGCAGCGGGTGGTGCGCGCCGAGGCGGAGCGTCTCAACCGCCTGGTGCGGTCGGCGCGGTCGAAGCACTTACTGAGCGGGGAGACGCCGCTCTTGAACTGGGGAGGTGGCTGATGCCTTCCATCTCTCCGGAACGCATGTTTACCTGGCTGTTGCGCCTGTATCCGCCGGGGTTTCGGGCGGAGTACGGCGGCGAGATGGCTCAGGTGTTCACCGACTGCTACCGCGACGCCAGGTGCGCGGGTCGGCAGGGGGTGACCGCGTTGTGGCTGGCAACCCTGGCCGACACGTTGACGTCGGCCGGCAAGGAACGCCTGGAGGAGGGTTTCGGCATGACGGCTTCGACACTGGTGCGGTGGGGTGGGGCGGCGGCGATGCTGGGCGGTCTGGTATGGCTGTGGGCGATGACGGTGATGGCGATGCGGTTTCCAGGTGTGCCCAACGTCGCTGACCGCGAGACCGGCGATTTGATGCCCGTGCTGTTGGTGGCTCTGCTGCTGATGGCGGTGGGGCTGGTGGGGCTGATGGCCCGCTACCGAGGGATAACGAGCAATCTGGGACGGGCGGGGTTTGCGCTGGCGCTGGGCGGCGCGCTCCTGGCTCCCGGCGCGGCCGTACTCAGCCGCTGGCTGGATTTCTCATGGTGGGTCTTTGTTCTCGCGTTCATCGCTATGATGGTGGGCGTCGTTGTCCTGGCTATCGATCTGCTGCGTCAGGGGGCTGTGCCCCGGGTGGTTTTCGTCGCCCTGGCCCTGGCGGCCCTGCTCCTGCTCGCCTTCAATACGGAGGATACCCGCGCGTGGCTGGGCGTCCCCTTTGGGGCGGTGTGGGTGTGGCTGGGGGCCGTCCTGTGGGCGGGGCGCGCCTCGGCGTACAGCAGTTGACAGGGCGGGGCCTGGCATACGCCGTGAGCCAGGCTACCGGTAATCTGGCAGCACATGGCAAAGAAGCGAGCGGGGGCCAAGCTGTGGCCCTCGCTCGCTTCGTTTTTGCGAAAGTTTGTAATGCAGTGCGTCATGGGACTAGAATTGTGCGCAGCCCAATTGTAGAGCCTCGTTATCGTGGCTCGCCATTCAATGAGGATTAACCGCCGCTGTCTCATTCGCAAAGGATTGACTGCTATGTCAGGTACTGCTTTTCCTAAGCCCACCCAGGCCGACTTCGAGCGTGTTGAGGAGTCAGCTGAGTATTGGGATACCCACGGCCTTACCGACTATCTTGAGTTTGCCCCTCTCGACCGAGGGCAGCGCGTCGCCGAAGGCTATCGCCCGGTGATGATTGCGCCAGATCTCTGGGAGCGCCTGGCGTTGAGCGCCGAGGCGCGGGGGATGTCGGTCGAGACCCTCGTCGCCTTGTGGCTCGAGGAGAAGGTGGCGGCCTGAGACCGTCACCGCTATCAGGCAGCCACATCGTCGGGTAAGGAGGCGGGGACCGCTGTGCCATCAGGCGGTCCCCGTCGCACCAGAAACGCCCTCGGTTTCTCTCCGAAACCGGGGGCGTTGGTAATGAGCGTAGGGGCGTGTTATGCAGCCTTGAGGTTGGCCGCCTCGGTGAGGTCGAGCTTGATGCCCGGCCCCATCGTGGTGGTCAGCGTCATGGTCTTGATGTAGATGCCTTTCGCGCCCGACGGCTTGGCACGATTGATGGCCTCGACCAGGGCGGCCAGGTTGTCGTACAGTTGCTGCTCAGTGAAGCTGCGCTTGCCGATGGGCACGTGGATGTTAGCCGTCTTGTCGAGCTTGAACTCGACACGGCCACCGCGCGCCTCGTCGATGACACGCGCCAGGTCGTCGGGGCCAACCACTGTGCCCGACTTGGGGTTGGGCATGAGGCCGCGCGGGCCAAGCACCTTACCCAGGCGACCCACCTTGCCCATCAGGTTGGGGGTGGCGATGGCGACCTCGAAATCGGTGAAACCGTCCTGAACGCGCTTGATGAGGTCGTCGCCGCCGACCACGTCCGCGCCCGCTTCGTCGGCGATGCGTGCGGCGTCGCCCTCAGCGAAGACAGCGATGCGGGTACGGCGGCCGGTGCCGTGGGGTAGCAGGACAACGCCGCGCACCTGCTGGTCGGCATGGCGGGGATCGACGCCCAGGCGGAAGTGAATCTCGACGGTCTCATCGAACTTGGTGAAGGACAGGGCCTTCGCCAGGGCGATGGCCTCCTGGGTGGGATATTGCCGCGTGCGGTCGACCTGCTTCTCGGCGGTCTCGAACTTCTTGCCGTGATTCTGCGCCATAATATCCCCCTAGCCCTCGACGACCTTGAGGCCCATCGAGCGGGCTGTGCCTTCGATCATCTTCTCTGCGCCCTCGAGATCGACGGCGTTCAAGTCCTTCATCTTCTGCTGCGCGATTTCCTTGACCTGGCTGCGCGTCACCTGGCCGGCCTTTTCGGGGCCGGGCTTGGCCGCGCCCTTAGTTACCTTGGCCGCTGCCTTCAGCAGGTCCGATGCCGGTGGCGTCTTCAGCGTAAAGGTGAACGAGCGGTCGGTCATGATGACGATCTCAACCGGGATAACCTGCCCGGCCTGAGCCGCCGTCCGCGCGTTATATTCCTTGACGAATTGGGGGATGTTGATGCCGTGGGGGCCGAGGGCCGTGCCCACGGGCGGCGCTGGTGTGGCCTTGCCGGCCGACAACTGCAGCTTCACGATTGCCTTGATTTTCGCAGCCATGCGTACCTTCCTTTACCGAGGTATGAGTTCGCCTCTCTGAGGCTCCCTCGCGTAGGGGCGCGCGGCTGACACGCCCCGAGACGCGCGAGCGCGCGTCCCCTATGACTGTTATACTTTCTCGACCTGCAAGAAGTCGAGCTCCAGGGGCGTGTCGCGGTTGAAGAAGGACACAGTCAGGCGCACTTTGCCCCGCTCGGTGTCCACTTCTTCGACAACGCCGTTGAAATCGGTGAATGGGCCATCGATGATGCGCACCTTCTGCCCGGCGTGGAAGGTCACGCGGACCTTCGGCGCCTCGGCGTGCATGCGCTTCATGATTTTGTCGACCTCGGGCATGGGCAGAGGCGCGGGGCGCAGGCCCGAACCGACGAAACCTGTGACGCCCGGTGTGTTGCGCACCAGGAACCACGTCTCATCATCCATGATCATCTGGACGAGGACGTAGCCGGGGAAGATCTTGCGCTCGACGATGCGGCGTTGGCCGTCCTTGATTTCTACCTCTTCCTCGACGGGAACGACTACCTGGAAGATCTGATCCTGGAGGCCACGATCTTCGATCTGGCGTTCCAGGTTGCGCTTGACCTTCTTCTCGTAGCCGGAATAGGTGTGCAGGACATACCAGGCCTTCTCTATCTGAGGCTGGTCTTCGACGTTTTCAACTTCGGGCTTACTGCTTGTGCTCTGATCCATAACCTTCCGCCTCGCCGCATTGGCGCGAGCTACCTACCCCAACAAGGCGCGGAAGAGCGCGGCAAAGGCGGCGTCGATGGCGCCCAGAAGAAGCGACATCGCGACGACGACAGCCAGCACCATCAACGTCAGATTGGTCCATTCTTCGCGCCCTGGCCAGTTGACCTTGCGAAGCTCGGCCCGTGTTGTTTCGAGGTAGCGGCGGAGGCGATAGAGAAAGCTATCTTCGTTGGGCCGCTTGACGTCTGTGCTCACGATTTCCTCCCACCAACTGTCTAGCGCGTCTCGCGGTGAACCTGGTGGTCACGGCAGCGCGGGCAGAACTTCTTGAGCTCAAGGCGATTTGGGTCGTTCTTGCGGTTCTTCTCGCTGGTGTAGTTGCGCTCCTGGCACTTGGTGCAGGCCAGCGTAATCACCATCCGATTGGCTTTCTTGGCCATGACTTTACCTCAATCCTTGTCTCCAGAGACGCGGGTTGGTATCCCCGGGGACTTGTATTTCGAGTAGGGGCGCAAGGCCTTGCGCCCCTACCGGCAACAACCGTCTTACTCCAGGACCTGGGTGAGGACACCCGCCCCCACCGTGCGACCACCCTCGCGGATGGCGAACCGCGACCCCTGCTCCAACGCCACCGGGTGAATCAACTCCACCTTCAGGTTCACGTTGTCGCCAGGCATCACCATCTCCACCCCCGCTGGCAACTCGCAGGTGCCCGTGATGTCCATCGTCCGAATGTAGAACTGCGGCCGGTAGCCCTGGAAGAAGGGCGTGTGTCGCCCCCCCTCCTCCTTCTTCAGCACGTACACCTCACCCATGAACTTGCGGTGTGGCTTGATCGAGCCGGGCTTGGCCACCACCTGCCCCCGCTCTACATCCGTCCGCTCGATCCCCCGCAGCAGCAGGCCCACGTTGTCCCCGGCCTGCCCCTCGTCCAGAATCTTGCGGAACATCTCCACCCCAGTCACCACCGTCGAGCGCGTCTGCTCGCGGATGCCCACGATCTCTACCGTCTCGCCGGTCTTGACGATCCCCCGCTCGATGCGCCCCGTCACCACCGTCCCGCGCCCCTTGATCGAGAACACGTCCTCGATGGGCATCAGGAACGGCTTGTCGGTCTGGCGTGTCGGCTGCGGAATGTAGGCGTCCACCGCCGCCATCAGTTCCAGGATCGAGGCGTACTCGGGCGCGTTGATGTCCTTGTTGGTGCTTTCCAGCGCCGCCAACGCCGACCCCCGAATGATGGGAATGTCGTCGCCAGGGTAGTTGTTCTTGCTCAGCAACTCCCGCAACTCTAGCTCCACCAGTTCCAGCAGTTCCGGGTCGTCCATCATGTCCACCTTGTTGAGGTAGACCACCATGGCGGGCACTTCCACCTGGCGGGCCAGCAGGATGTGCTCGCGGGTCTGGGGCATCGGCCCGTCGGGCGCGCTGACCACCAGGATCGCCCCGTCCATCTGCGCCGCGCCGGTGATCATGTTCTTGATGTAGTCAGCGTGGCCTGGACAGTCCACGTGGGCGTAGTGACGCTTCTCCGTCTCGTACTCGACGTGGGCGATGGCGATGGTGATGCCGCGCGCCCGCTCTTCCGGGGCGTTGTCGATGGAGTCGAAGGCGCGGAACTGGGCCTTGCCCTGCAGGGCCAAGGTCTTGGTGATGGCCGCCGTCAGGGTTGTCTTGCCGTGGTCCACGTGCCCGATGGTGCCGATGTTGGCATGCGGCTTCGTTCGCTCAAACTTCTGCTTCGCCATGG
>CAZJJF010000287.1:0-5551 GCA_964546245.1 uncultured Anaerolineales bacterium | reverse complement strand
GGCAGGTTGTAGATGTTGAGCTCCAGGGCGTCGGCCCCGGCCTGCTCCATCATGTGGGCGTACTCGACCCAGCCGCCGACGGAGATGCCATTGAGACTGCCGATGACGGGCACGCCCAGGCTGCGCTTCAGGTTGAACAGGTGCTCCAGGTACTTGTCGGGGCCGATGGAGTAGGTTCCGATGTCGGGCAGATAGGTCAAGGCCTCTGAGAAGCTGTCGGTGGCGCGGCTGAGATAGTGGTCGAGGGACAGACTCTCGTGGACGATCTGCTCCTCGAACAACGAGTACATGACGACGGCGGCGATGCCCGCATCCTCGAGCCGCCGGGCGCGGTCGGCCTTCTTGGAGAGGGGCGACGCTGAGGCGACAAGCGGGTTTTTGAGGGTGAGGCCCAGGTAGCTGGTCGTCAGGTCCGGATGCATGGTCAGGTCTGTCATGGTTGCTGCTCCCAAGCTGGGTGTTACGCGACGCCGTCAACTTTGCTGGTGTGCATGGCCGCCATCTGCTCGTAGAAGCTCCAGCGGCGCTTGACGTCGTCCTGGGCCTCGCGGAGGAGGGTCTCGGCGCGCTCTTCGTCCTGCTGCATCAGCATGCGGTAGCGTGTCTCATTGTAGGCGTAGTTCTGGAACGGGATGGTTGGTTCCTTGGAGTCGATGATAAGCGGGCTTTGCCCTGCGCCGGCCAGGGACGGGTTGTAGCGGTACAGAGGCCAGAAGCCTGACTGGACGGCCAGCTTTTGCTGCTCCAGGCCCTTGCGCATGTCGATGCCGTGGGCGATGCAGTGGCTGTAGGCGATGATGACCGAGGGGCCGGGGTACTGCTCGGCTTCAATGAAGGCGCGCAGGGTGTGCTGGTCATTCGCGCCCATGGCGACGCGCGCCACGTAGATGTAGCCGTAGGAGATGGCGAGCAGGCCGAGGTCCTTCTTGGGCAGGCTCTTGCCATTGGCGGCGAACTTGGCGACCGCCGCGCGGGGGGTGGACTTGGATGCCTGGCCGCCGGTGTTGGAATACACTTCGGTGTCGAGAACCAGCACGTTGATGTCGCGGCCGGTGGCGAGGACGTGGTCCAGACCGCCGTAGCCGATGTCATAGGCCCAGCCGTCGCCGCCGATGATCCAGACGCTCTTGCGCACGAGACTGTCGGCGATGCTATACAGGTTGGCTGCTACGGGGTTGCCAGCGCCTCGGTCGCGCAGGCGGGCCTTGAGGACGGCAACACGCTCGCGCTGCATCCGTAGCCCCGCCTCGGTGGACTGATCGGCGTCGATGAGGTCCGTTACCAGGTCAGGACCGACGATGTCGGCAACCTGGGGCAGCATCTCGCGGGCAAACTCTAGCTGCTTGTCGAGGGTCAGGCGCATGCCCAGGCCGAACTCGGCGTTGTCCTCGAAGAGGGAGTTGGACCAGGCCGGCCCGCGCCCCTCGGCGTTGACCGTGTAGGGGGTGGTGGGCAGGTTAGCGCCGTAGATCGACGAACAGCCCGTGGCGTTGGCGACAATCATGCGGTCGCCGAACAGCTGGGTGGCGAGCTTGATGTAGGGCGTCTCACCGCAGCCGGAGCAGGCGCCGGAGAACTCGAACAGCGGCTCTAGTAGCTGGGAGTTCTTGATGGTGCCGACACTCATCAGGGTACGGTCTGGCTCGGGCAGGGTGCGATAGAAGTCCCAGTTGATGTTCTCTCGCTCGCGGATGGGCGGCTGCTCGGCCATATTGATGGCCTTGCGGCCTACCTGGCGCTTATCCTTGACGGGGCAGGCCTCGACGCACAGGGCGCAGCCCGTGCAATCCTCAGGTGATACCGCCAGGGCGTACTTCGTGCCGGGGAACTCCTTGAACTTGGCATCGATGGACAGGAAGGTGTCCGGCGCGTTGGCCAGGAGGGCAGGGTCGAAGATGGTGTGGCGGATGACGGTATGGGGGCAGACGAAGACGCACTTACCGCACTGGATGCAGATGTCAGGCTCCCAGACGGGGATCTCCAGGGCGATGTTGCGCTTCTCGTACTGGGTTGTGCCCGATGGGAAGGTTCCGTCCACCGGGAGCGCGCTGACGGGCAAGGCGTCGCCGTTGCCAGAGATCATCACGCCCAGGACGTCGCGCACGAAGTCGGGGGCGCTGGCCGGGACGGCGGGCCGCATGGTGATGTCGCCACTGACGGTCTTGCCTGTCAGGTCCACCTCGTGCAGGTTTTCGAGGGTCTGGTCGACGGCCTGGAAGTTGCGCTCGACGACGGCAGGGCCGCGCTTACCGTAAGTCTTCTCGATGCTCTTCTTAATCTCGGCAATGGCCTGTTCGCGGGGCAACACGCCGCTGATGGCGAAGAAGCACGTCTGCATGACGGTGTTGATGCGGCTGCCCATGCCGGTCTTGTAGGCTACCTCGTAGGCGTTGATTACAAACAGGCGCAGCCGCTTGGCGAGAATCGTCTGCTGCGTCTCGCGCGGCAGCTGTTCCCATACCTCACTGGGGCTGTGGATGCTGTTGAGCAGGAAGATGCCGCCGGGCTTGGCGTACGTCAGAACGTCCATGCGCTCCAGGAAGGAGAACTGGTGGCAGGCCACGAAGTTGGCCTCGTTGCGACCGATGAGGTAGGGGGCGTGGATGGGCCGTGGGCCGAAGCGCAGATGCGACGTGGTGATGGAGCCGGACTTCTTCGAGTCGTAGACGAAGTAGCCCTGGGCGAAATTGTCCGTCTCCTCGCCGATGATCTTGATGCTGTTCTTGTTGGCGCCCACGGTTCCGTCGGCGCCGAGACCCCAGAACACGCATTCGACCGTATCGTCGTTGGAGATGGAGAAGCTGGCATCGTATTCCAGGCTGGTGTGGGTCACGTCGTCGACGATGCCAACGGTGAAGTGGTTCTTGGGTGTGGCGCGTCTCAGTTCGTTGAAGACGCCCTGCACCATCGCCGGTGTGAATTCCTTGGAGGCCAGGCCATAGCGGCCGCCGATGATTGACGGCTTAGGGGCATCGGGACCGCCCTCGCTGATGGCCGTGACGATGTCCTGGTACAGCGGCTCGCCTGCGCTGCCTGGCTCCTTGCAGCGGTCCAGGACAGCGATGTGCTTGACGGTGGCGGGTAGTGTAGCCAGGAAATGCTCGACGGAGAAGGGGCGATACAGGCGGACTTTGAGCACGCCTACCTTCTCGCCATGAGCGTTCAGGTAGTGGACGGTCTCCTCGACGGCCTCGTCGCCCGAACCCATGATGACGATGACGCGCTCGGCGTCGGGCGCGCCCACGTAGTCGAACAGGTGATACTGGCGGCCCGTCAAGGCGGCGAAGCGGTCCATCGCCGTCTGCACGATACCGGGCGTGGCGATGTAGTAGGGGTTGACCGTCTCGCGGGCCTGGAAGTAGACGTCAGGGTTCTGGGCCGTGCCGCGCACAAAGGGGCGGTCGGGAGTAAGCGCGCGCTGGCGATGGCTGTGGACCAGATCGTCATCGATCATGGCGTGGAGCGCCTCGTCGTCGAGCAGCTCGATCTTGGCGACCTCGGACGAGGTGCGCCAGCCGTCGAAGAAGTGTAGGAACGGAACTCGCGACTTCAGTGTCGCCGCGTGGGCGACGAGGGCCAGGTCCTGGGCTTCCTGCACGGAGGCCGAGGCCAGCAGGGCGAAGCCCGTCTGGCGGGTCGCCATAACATCGGAGTGGTCGCCGAAGATGGAGAGACCCTGGGCGGCAAGAGCGCGGGCGGCCACGTGGAACACCGTGGAGGTCAATTCGCCGGCGATCTTGTACATGTTGGGAATCATCAGCAGCAGGCCCTGGGAGGCGGTGAAGGTTGTCGCCAGAGCGCCACTTTGGAGCGCGCCGTGGATGGCTCCGGCGGCGCCGCCCTCGGATTGCATCTCGATTACCGTGGGCACGGTCTCCCACAGGTTACGTTTGCCCACGGCGGACCAGGCGTCGGACAGCTCGCCCATCGACGTTGACGGGGTGATGGGGTAAATGGCAATGACTTCACTCAGCTTGTAGGCAATATTGGCAGCTGCCTCGTTGCCTTCAATGGTGATCTGCTCACGGGTCATGGCATCCTCCTGGGACGGCAAAAGCACCTCCCTAGTATAACCCCGTGTCCGGGCGGGGTGGGTGAAGAATGGGCAACGCTACAGGAAGGCTCTTCTACGCGACCCGTATCCGTGCGTCGGCAACCCATACCCCACCACCGGGTGGCAGGGCATCCACGGGGGATAGCTGAATCTCGACAATGTGGGGCGCGGCTTCGGCCAGGCGAGAGACACGCAGGAGCGCCTCCTCGAGCGCCGGGAAGTCGACACCCCGCCCGTCGATGCCTTCTTCCAGAATCGGATAGGCTCGCACGGCGCGGACCATCGCGCTGGCATCCTGGTCTGTCAGCGGTGTCACGCGCAGCGAGACGTCACCGATGGTCTCGGCGTATCGCCCGGCCAGGCTGAAGGTGACCATGGGGCCAAACGCGGGGTCCTGGATAACGCCGATGTGAGTTTCGACGCCCTGGCGCGCCATGGGCATGACCAGGACGCTCTTCTCGCCGTGGTCGTGGTTGGCGAAGTGTTGCCGCATCTCGCGATAGACGCGGCGGACGGCGTTGGGGGTTGGGACATTGGCGCGGTAACCTTCACCCTCGGCTGTCTGCGGCGGGGGCGCGGCCGACCAGCGCATGGCGACGGGAAAGCCGACGGTCTGGGCCATCTCGACGGCCTGGGCGCCGGAGCGGGCGACTCCGCCTGGGCCGTGGGGTAGACCCACGGCGGTCAGGATGGCGTGCGTCTCCTCCGCGGTCAGCCAGCCCGGGCCACGTTCCGCCAGGGCTGTCGCCGCGACACGGCGAGCGGCCTCCGCGTCGTCGTCGTCGAAATCGGCAATGACGGCCGGGGGGCGACGGCGCCACTCAGCATAGGCGACAAGCTTGGCGAGGACGTGGGCGGGGGTTTCGGGCGAGGCGTAGACGGGGATGTCGGGCGGGCCAGGCGCAGTCGGGTCATCACCGGCCATGCGGCCCAGGAGGACGGGCTTGTGGGAGCCGCAGGCGCGCGCCTCGGCGACACCCGCAGCAATAGCGCGCTGCACCGCCTGATCATCGGACAGGCCGACGCCAACGTAGACGACGACAAGGGCATCGATTTCATCGCTGGCGAGCAGGGCCGCCACTCCGCGTTGGTAGCTCTCGGGGAGGGCAGCGACGTGGATGTTCACGGGGTTCGCCACGCCCGCGTTGGGCGGGAGCAGGGTGCGCAGGTGGCTCTGGGTGTCCTTTGCGAGGGTGGGGAGAATCAGACCAGCGGTCTTGCAGGCATCGGCGGCGAGCAGCCCGGCCCCGCTGGCATTGGTCAGGATGCCGACACGGTTGCCTTCGGGGAGTGGCTGAGTTGTGAGGGCCGCGGCGAGGTCGAACATCTCTTCGAGGGTGCCGGCGCGAAGCACCCCAGTCTGGCGGAAGAGAGCTTCGACAGCGGCGTCAGTCGTGCCGAAGGTGCGGCCACTCTTGACGGCGACAATGGGCTTGGCGTGGCTCACCCGGCGGGCCAGGCGGGCAAAGCGTTGCGGGTTGCCGAAGGACTCGAGAT
>CAZJJF010000286.1:4790-5556 GCA_964546245.1 uncultured Anaerolineales bacterium | reverse complement strand
CGCCGACCATCCTGACCGACAACTACGTCCCCACCGACAACCTGCTGGCGCCGGTGTTTGCGGCGTCGGGCTTCTAGCGCGGCGACCACCGACCACCGACCACCGACCACCGACCACGCCTCTTGCTGTGGTCCGTGGTCGGTCGTCCGCCATCCGACTACTCTCAATTGGAAACAGAACCATGCAAATCGGCATCTTCGGTCTACCCGGCTCCGGCCAGACCACCATCTTCAATGCGCTGACGCGAGGCCATGCCCAGACGGGTGCGGCCTCGGCGGGCCAGAAAGAGGCCAACCTCGCCACCGTCAGCGTTCCCGATAATCGCGTCGAAGTCCTGACGGCCATGTTCAAGCCGCGCAAGACGATCCACGCCCAGGTGCAGTACCTGGATGTGGCGGGATCGGTCCCAGGCGCGGCTGTCGAAGGTACGACCTTCAACCGCCAGGTGTTCAGCAAGCTATCCCAGGCCGACGCGCTGCTGGCCATCGTGCGCGCCTTCGCGAGCGAGGACGTCTATCACCCGCTGGATAGCATCGACCCGGCCCGCGATCTGCGCGTGCTGGAGGATGAGTTGCTGCTGTGGGACCTGGGGATGGTGGAGAAGCGGCGCGAGCGGCTCAAGGGCGAGCTGGCGAAGACGAGCGCGCCGCGCGCCGAGCGAGAGGCGCGACAGGCGGAGGACGTGGCGCTGGCTCGCATCCAGGCGGCGCTGGAGAAAGACCAGTTGGTGCGCAGCGTGGACCTGACGCCGGAAGAGGAAAAGGGC
>CAZJJF010000286.1:0-4780 GCA_964546245.1 uncultured Anaerolineales bacterium | reverse complement strand
AGTTTCTGAGCGCCAAGCCGCTCCTGGTGGTCGTCAACCTGGGCGAGGGCCAGAGCATGCCCAGCCTTCAGCCGCGCGGCCCCCACGTCAAGGCGCTCGGCCTGTACGGCGAGCTAGAGGCGGAGATTGCGCAACTCGAAGGCGACGACATGGCGGTGTTCCTGCAAGAGTACGGCATCGACGAGCCAGGGCTGAACAAGGTGATTCGCGCCTCGTATGAGTTGCTCGGCGTGCAATCCTTCTTCACCGTGGGTGAGGACGAGGTGCGGGCGTGGACAGTCTCGGTCGGGGCGAACGCTGTCGAGGCGGCGGGGGCCATCCACAGTGACCTGGCGCGCGGCTTCATCCGCGCCGAGGTCGTCCACTACGCCGACCTGGTGGCGGCCGGGTCAATGGCCGCCGCCCGCACGAAGGGAACCCTGCGCCTGGAGGGCAAGGAATACGTTGTCAAGGACGGCGACATCGTGCATATCCGCTTCAATGTGTAGCTGCCTTTGACGTTACTAACGAAGTGCGGTACTATCAACGCTCATGATCATTGGCTTCCGCTCGGCGGAAACTAGACGCATTTTCGATGGATACCGCAGTCGCCGTTATCCTTCCGACATCCAGGCGTCGGCGTTGCGGAAGTTGCTACTCCTGCATGGTGCGGTCACTCTCAGCGACCTCCGAGTACCACCGGGTAACCGGCTGGAACGGCTGACGGGCGACCGTGAGGGGCAGCACAGCATCCGCATCAACGACCAGTGGCGCGTATGCTTCATCTGGACAGCCGAGAACAACGCCGATGAAGTAGAGATAGTCGACTACCACTAGAAGGATGCGCTGATGGACGATGACCGCCTGCCCGAGATTCACCCGGGCGACATTCTGCGCGAAGAGTTTCTAGAGCCTCTCGGTCTGACGGCGTACCGTCTGAGCAAGGATATCGGCGTACCCCACACGCGAATCTTGGCGATCCTCAAGGGTCGGCGGGGAATTACCGCCGACACCGCCCTGCGCCTGGCGCGCTACTTCGGCACCTCGGCTGAACTCTGGCTGAATCTCCAGGCGCAATATGACCTGCGCCGGGCAACGGCCGAGAATTCAGAGACTTACACCAAGATCGAACCGTCTCCTCTCCTGCGCCGCTCGGCGTAGTAGCCATGAACGACCCAGCTCCCAGCACTGCAACGCTTGCTACCGTGCGTCGCAGCATCTTCTGGGTCTCGTGGCCCTTCTTCATCATGACGCTCCTGCTGCCGGTGTATGGGCAGGAACTGGGCGCCAGCGTGGTCGAGATTGGGCTTTTCTTCTCAGCCTTCTCGCTGATGATGGTACTGCTGCGGCCAGTGGTCGGCTGGGCGATTGACCGTTTCGGGCGGCGGCCCTTCTTTCTACTCGGCCTGGCGAGCTACGCGGTGACGATGTTTGGCTTCGCGGCGGTCGGCCAGGTGTGGGGCATCGTCGTCGCCCGCATCCTTCAGGGCATCGCCTCCTCGTTTCTGTGGCTCTCAGCCCACGCGATGGTCGCCGACAGCGCGGACGCTGCCGAGCGCGGGCGCTCCTTCGGGAGCATCGCCCAGGCGAGCAGCCAGGGCTCCATTCTGGGCACGTCCATCGGTTTCACGCTGCTCATAACGGCCTCGAAGGCTCCGAGTGGCTTCTTCCCCCTGTCGGGCTGGCAGCTAGTGTTTCTGACATATGGGGCGGCGAGCGTCGTAGCGGCGGTCCTGGCGTGGCGGCTGCCGGAGACGCGCCCCCGCGCGCCAGCGGGCCATGTTGGCCGCCCTATTGTGTGGTCGCGCCCCTGGCTGTTGCTGCTGCTCGTCACCCTGGTAACAGGCGCCTCGTGGGCGATGGTGTCGCCGATTCTCATCGTCTACCTGCAAGACCGGCTTGACGTTGGCATCGAGATGCTGTCGTGGGCCTTCCTACCGTCGGGCCTGGTGTGGGCTTTGCTGCCAACGCACCTGGGGCGACTGGCCGACCGCTTCGGGCGCAAGCCGCTGATGATTCTCGGCCTCGGCATGGCCGCCCTAACATCCTTCCTCATTCCCGCGCTGGGCAGCATCGTCGGCCTGGCCGTGCTATGGGCGGTTCAGGCGCTGTGCTACGCCGCCGGCGACCCAGCCGAGCAGGCGCTAGTCGCTGATCTGACGGGCGGCGACCAGCGGGGGCGCGCCTATGGCTACTATGCTCTGGCCGCCGACCTGGGCGCAACCATCGGCCCCTTTGGAGGCGCGTGGCTGTATCAGAGCATCGGCGCGGCCAGCCCTTTCTACGTCAACGGGGTCATCCTGGGTGCGTGTGCGCTCCTACTGGCTGCCTTGCTTCAGGAACCGCGCGCCCAGCCGCTCGCCGTCCAGTCGGAAGGAAAGTAGTCGCCGCGCGTTCAACAATATGGCCAGCGCGAGGTTGAAAGTTGCGCCCAGACACCGTATAATCGACGTGCGAACAGGTGTACGAAGGCCACCTTTCAACCTTCAACCTTCCAACCTGGAACCCTTCTCATGCCCGACTTTCTCGACAAGCTGGCCCGACGGACCGAGGCGAAGGCGGCCCGCCTGGGCGGCACATTCAGCGCGGAGGCCAGCGCCCTCGAGGCGTCGCTGCAAGACCTCGTTCGCGCCAACTGGCACCCGCTGCCGCCTGACACCTTCAGCGGCCCACGGCGGCCAGCCGTCGGCGTCGATAGCTCCATCGGCCGCGCTGACCTGGCGAATGGCTCCATCCTGTTCGTGTCCCAGGCCCTGTGCCTCGGCCACGGCGCAGAGCCGCGCCACAGCATCGAGTGCAGCCGCGTCGAGGTGGAAATCCTGCCGGGCGTGACCGACGACGGCCAGGTCAAACGCTTCAACGATCTGCTGATGCAGAGTCTTGAAGTGGCTGTCGCCACCGAGGCCATCGCCAAACTGCCCAAAGGTGGCATCGTCTTCATGGACGGCGCGCTCTACTCGCGGCTGCCCCAGTTGTATGCCCTGACCCTCGCTGGCGTCGATCCCCTGCACACTCAGATCGCCGTCGGCTACCGCGCCCTCTTTTCCGCCTGCCGCCGTAATGGTCGCCGCCTCGACCTGATCTGCATCGCCAAGACCAGCCGCACCGACCTGCACGCTCGCGTCTGGGCTGGCGAAGTGGATGCTCGCCCCGCTGTCCAGGTGGCCGACAGCGAGGCCATCTATCGCTGGACGGGCGGCAAGGCGGGCTTCTCGACTCCGGTCGTGCTCGGCCACGTCAGCTTCAGCGGCGGCAACGAGTACGTCCTCCACGAGGCCGAACTGGCGAGGGCCCCGGCCGTCGTCGCCTTCTTCGTGCGTCTCGCCGACTATGACGACCCGCTGCTGGTCGAGTTTCCCGCCTCCTGCCTGGGCCACACGGGGACGCTGAGCAACCTGGAGGCGGAGCCGCTGGACATGGCCGACTTCGATGTGACGCCCATCTTGCAGGCCGTGGCCGCTGACTACGGCGGCCTGGAAGTCTACAATGCCCTCCTCTACAGCGTCGACCGCGAGGTACGTCTGCACCGCGAGACGATGAAAGAGGTCTACACGCGAGTCGTCGGCGACATCGTCGGCTACGAGTTGCGCCTCGACCGCAGCGACCGGAGGTTCTGAAATGTGATGCGTGAAACGTGAGGGGGGCCAGCCCCTACTCGCCAATCCCCCATCGCTCTTCTCACGTACCCTAATTCTGGGTTATGGGTGACTTGAAAAATGGCCGTCCCGCGAGCATCCTTAGGGTAACCACACCAACCAAGGAGGCGCTCGCATGAACGGCCTGACCGATTATATCACGGATGCGGCCTGGGAAGACATGTTGACGGTCACCTTTGTGCTCATCGATGACGCCTATCAAGCGCTGGAGCAGACCCACGGTCGCTGGCGGCGTAGGGGGCCGCGCCCCCGCTTCCACGACAGCGAGGTCATCACCGTCGCCGTGTTCATCGACAGTGTCTTTCATGGGCATGAGGCCCTCGGCTTGAGCTTTCTGCGTCGCTATCATCCTGATCTGTTTCCCGCTCTGCCCGCCAACGGGCGCTTCAACGAGCGTCGTCGGACGCTGGCGCTCATCATCGACCAACTGCGCGGCTATCTCGTCGAGACCTGGGGCCTGGTCGAGGCGCAAGATAACCTCCGACTGCTGGACAGTGCGCCCATCCCGGTCTGCACCTACACGCGTGCCAAGGCCAATGCCACCCTCAGCGGGCACGAGTACTTCGGGTGGATGCCCTCGCGCAAGGCCAAGCTGTTCGGACTGCGGCTGTACCTGACGGCCACCACCGAGCAAGTCGCCACGGAGTGGATGCTGGCCCCCGCCGGCCCCCACGATAGTCAGATGCTGGGCGCACTGCTGGAGGATGCGCATGGGCTGGTGTTGCTGGCCGATGGCGCCTTCAACAACCCCGCCCTGCGCGCCCCGCTCATGCGCCGTGATGTCAGCGTCTATGCCACACCGCGCATCGACTCGCGTCGCCCCTGGCCCCCCACGTTCCGTCGCCTGGCGACGCGCCTGCGTCGCCGCATCGAGACCGCCTTCAGCGTGCTGGTCACGGTGTTCAACCTTGAGCGGCCCGGCTCGCGCTCCTTATCGGGTCTCGTTGCCCGCGTCGCGACCCGCTTGCTCGCCTATGATCTGTCGTTCATCCTCAGCACCCTGCTGTCTCAGCAGGCTCGCTAGAACCCAGAATTAGGGTACGTTTCACGTGATCACGCCCACCGGACGCGGCGCGTGGCGTGCTTGCGGCCCAGCTTGGGATGGAAGGGCAGCACGCGCACAGTGTAGGCCAGTGAGCCGCTGG
>CAZJJF010000285.1:0-5557 GCA_964546245.1 uncultured Anaerolineales bacterium | reverse complement strand
CCGTCAAGCCCGGCCAGACCAAAGTCACCTTCTGGCACGCCATGGGCGGCGCGCTCGGTGAGGAGACCCAGAAGCTGGTCGACGGCTTCAACGCCTCCCAGGACAAGTACGTCGTCGAAGCCACCTTCCAGGGCAACTACGACAACTCCCTGGCCAAGCTGCGCGCCGGCCTCGCCACCAAGGACGTGCCCAGCGTCATGCAGGTCTACGACATCGGCACACGCCTGATGACCGACCTCGACGTCGTCGTGCCCATGCAGAAGTTCATCGACGCCGAGAAGTACGACGTCTCTGACCTGGAGCCGGCCGTCCTCAACTACTACACCGTCAACAAGCAGTTGCAGTCCATGCCCTTCAACACCTCCGGCCCCATCCTGTACTACAACAAAGACGCCTTCACCAAGGCCGGCCTTGACCCCGAGAAGCCCCCGCGCACCTGGGAGGAAGTCGCCGTCGCAGCCAAGGCCCTCAAGGAAAAGGCGGGCATGGAGTGCGGCATCTCCCTCATCTGGTACGGCTGGTTCTTCGAGCAGTGGCAGGCCACCGGCGGTAACTTCTACGCCGACAACGAGAACGGCCGCGCCGCCCCCGCCACCAAAGCCGCCTTCAACACCCAGTACTCCCAGGACCTGCTCAAGTGGATGAAGGACATGATCGACAACGGCACCGCCTGCAACGCCGGCCGTAACGCCGCCGGCGGCAGCGACGCCGCCCAGACCGTCTTCGAGCAGCAGAAGGCGGGCATGTTCATCGAATCCACCGCCCGCCTGCGCCGCGTGGTCGACAACACCGAAGGCAAGGGCGTATTCAAGGTCGGTACGGGCTGGATGCCGCGCCAGAAGGCCGAAGACTACGACAAGGCCGGCACCATCATCGGCGGCGCCTCCCTCTGGGCCCTCAAGGACCGCCCCCAGGAAGAGCAGCAGGGCGTCTGGGAGTTCATCAAGTACGTCGCCGCCGCCCCGCAACAGGCCCAGTGGCACGTCGGCACCGGCTACTACCCCATCCGCAAGTCCGGCTACAACGACCCCAAGGCCGTCGAGTGGCGCACCAAGTACCCGCAGTTCAACACCGCCCGTGAGCAACTCCAGAAGAGCCCCATCAACAACGCCACTGCGGGCGCGCTGCTAGGCGTCTTCCCCTCCGCCCGCCAGACCATCGAGAAGGGCATGGAAGACATCATGCTCGGCAAGGTCCAGATTCCTGCGATGCTCGACGCCTCCCAGCAGGCCATCACCAAGGAAATCGAGACCTACAACCGCACCGTCCGCCCCCGCTAGACCGACGTGACATCGCGAAGCGTGAAACGTGAGAACCCTCGAAGGCCCTCACGTTTCACGCTTCACCCTTCAACCTCGGCTGATACGCACCGTCAGCACATACTCCCCCTTCGGCGTCTCCTGCAGCGTCTTCGGCGGCTGCACATCCACCAGCGTCACCGTGTAGCCACCCACCGACTTACTCTGCGCATCCTTCGGCGCGCTCGCCAGCGTCACCGTCCCCAACTCCCGCCCCCCCTCGCTCACCCGCAGCTGCGCCTTCACCTCCCCCGCCCGCGCGCACGTCACCCCTTGCGGGCAGCGCGAGTCCAGCACATCCAGCGCCTCCACCTGCACCCCCACGTCCGCCACCCACAGCGACTGACCCACCCGCAGCGCCGCCGTCGCCCCCAGCCCCGTCACCACCGCATTCCCCGGCGCACCCAACACCCCCCCTTCCCCACCTGCCGAGGTCGTCCCCGTCGGCGCAACAGGTGGCGCACTCACCGGCCCGGCTGGCGGCGCACTCGCCGGCCCCGCCGCCGATCCACATCCCGCCAGCAGCGCGGCCACCAGCGTCAGACCCATCACCACGACCGCCCAATTCCAGCGCATAACCCTTCTCCCTACCCCCCTACAAACCAGCCTGTCACCCCAATTGTCCACCCCTGGCAGGCACGCGCCAGCCGCATGACCTTCGACTGTCACCCCGACGCAGGAGGGGCCTCTGCCGCAACAATGGCGGAGCAGCCCTTACCTTAACATGACAATCGGCCGCTCATCACCCCCCGCCACTATCCAATCCCCAATCTCCTCTTCGCTCCACGCTCCCCGCTCTACTCTCTACGTCATCCCCCCTGTCCTAAGTTCCACTCTGTCCCTGTGACCTATCTCACAGCCGGGCCTGCACCCCACGCCCTACAATAGGTCTACCAGGGGAACCATCACAAGGGGAAGACCCACGGCAAGGAGCGCGTATGGAGAGTCTTGAACCTGCCCCCACGTCACCCAACCACCCCCCACAAGCCACAGGAGGACGTATGTTCCGCGTCTGGCGCGTGGGCCGATGGCTCCTGGCGGCCATCGGCCTTGTCTTGCTCATTGGCCAGGCCGACCGCCCCGCCCTCGCCGTAGGCCGCGACCAGCTGGCCCAGTGCCGCACCGCCGCTTTCTCCACCGAACAGAGCTTCTACATGCAAGACGGCGAGCCAGTCGACGGCAACCGCTGGATCTCCGACGGCGACTTGCTCGCCCCGGCCGGCTTCATCTGTGCCCGCAACGCCGACCTCACCCAGGTCTTCAGCCCCACCGGCGGCCGCCTGCCCGACCTCGGCCTCGACGCCGCCGACGTGCTCAATGTAGACGACTACCTCGTCGCCTTCTCCACCGACATCGACGGCCCCAACAACGCCTTCAAATCCGGCGATCTGCTCATCACCAACGGCGCGATCATCCCCAACATCGCCCTCGTCGCCCCCTTCTTCGCCGCCGTCAGCCAGCCGCCCTACGACGTCGGCCTCGACGAAGTCAAACTCGTCGGCAGCGAAGACAACATCCGCGCCTTCATCGACTTCGCCAAAGAGGTTCCCCGCGCCGCCTGGCTCGAAAGCCCCGGCCGCCTCCGCGACGAACTCACCCGCTACAAGATCGACATCTGGTTCTCCGTCGAAGAGACCGCCCTCACCCCCAATTTTACCCCTATCTTCCTCGACGGCGACCTGCTAGCCGCCACCGGCAGCATCATCGTCCACCAGGGCGACTTCTTCCCCCTCGCCATCCCCGCCGGCCTGCCCACCCGTGGCGTCGACTTCGGCCTCGACGCCTTCGCCATCACCATCCCCCGCAACGCCGACCGCGCCACCCTCGTCCGCAGCCTCGTCTTCTCCATCGAGATCAGCTACACCTCCGAAGAGCCACCCCTCTTCGACTTCACCGACGGCGACGTCCTGCGCTACGGCACTGCCGCCATCGTCAACAAGAACTACGACCTGATCCAGGCCTTCAACCCCGCCGCCAAAGACCTGGGCCTCGACGCCCTCTCCCTCGGCAGCCGCGACCCCCTGGAGTCCAAGATTCAGGTCATCTGCAACCAATCCACCCTCGAGTTCGACGGCGGCGAGGCCCTCGTCGGCGGCCCCGGCACCGGCCTCTACATGAAGGACCGCGCCCTCGGTACACCCAAAGACCCGCGCCGTCCCTGCGGCGCGTATGTCCCCATCGACGGCACCGTCCCCGCCGGCGCGACCAAGTTCCGCGTCACCTACCGCCCCGCCGGTACGCCGCGCCCCGCCTTTGGCGCGCCCGGCAACGGCGTCCGTACCGAGTGGTCCGTCGCCCACCGCGACCCCGCCTGGTTCGGCTGGTGCTACGCCCCTGACCTCAGCAACCCCCTGGCCCTGAGCCTCGCCACCGACGCCGACGGCTGGATGGACGCCACCAACTACCTCCAGGCCAAGAACGGCACAGGCAGCTTCTCCGACGGCTGCGTCAACGCCGAGATGCGCTTCGGCGTCTGGAACAGCCCCACCGCCCCCGACCCCAACGGCCACTACGTCGTCTGGCTCGAGTGGGTCGACGGCGCGGGCAACCACCAGGAAAACGCCGACCACCACATCCAACTCGACAACCGCGCCCCCACCGACGCCCCTGGCTCCCCCGCCCCCGTCAAGCTCCAGATACGCCTCGAAGACGGCATCACCATCGTCCCACCCTGCGGCGAAGCCCCCACCACCGCCACCAAGCTCCAGGTCTGGGGCCAGTTCGACGACCCCTACTACTGGTACTTCACCGTCGCCCTCAAGGGCGGTCTGCCCCCCCCCGTCTGGAACTTCGGCCCCCCCAACTACTACGACCCCACCGACGGAACCCTGGGCCTCAAGAACACCAACGACACCGGCACAACCCCCGACAGCACCCTGGTCCACCTGCGCGACATCGACCTGACCACCCTGGGGCCAAACTTCGGCAAGTGCTGCTACCTGCTAGAAATGTACGTCTGGGACGCCTCACTACGCTACAGCTTCGACAACAAGGACGTCAACGTCATCCTGCCCCACTACGGCTACCAGTTCCTGACCTTCTCGGCCGGCGGCCCGTGACGCACGGATAAGGAGACTGTATGCACACCTCAACCCGACTGCGTCACACCCTGGAACTGGCCGTCATCCTGGCTCTGGTCGCCCTGGCCGCCCTGATGCTCACCACCTGGCAGCCCGCCAACGCCGCCATGCCCACCGCGGCCGCCAGCAAGCTCGCCGACTGCGTCGACGGCGCCTTCTCCACCGAACAACGCTTCGTCACTCACGGCCCACTGCCCACCGACGGCATACCGACCATCTCCGACGGCGACCTCCTCAGCCCGCGCGGCGAAGTGTGCCTGCGCAACCGCGAACTGCTGGCCGCCTTCAACCTGCCCGGCATCCCGACCCTGCCCGACCTGGGCCTCGACGCCTCCGACATCCTCGACCTGGAGCGCCCCGTCATCGCCTTCTCCACCGAAATCGATGACCCCCTCCACCGCTTCACCGAGGGCGACCTGCTCACCACCACCGGCGCCGTCATCCCCAACGCTGCCCTCATGGCCGCCTTCGGCGTCGGCTACGACGTCGGTCTCGACGAAGTCAAGTTCACCGGCCGCACCAAGGACATCGTCGCCTTCCTCGACCTCGCCCGCCAGATTCCCCGCGACCAGTGGCTCGCCAACCCCGGCCGCCTACGCACCGAACTGGAGCGCTACGACATCGACCTGTGGTTCTCCATCGAAGAAACCGCACAGCGGCAAGAAGGCGCCCCCCTCCTCGACGGCGACATCCTCAGCGCCCGCACCGGCTCCATCGTCGCCTCCCAGGACGCCCTCTTCAACCCACCCATCCCCGGCGGCCTGCCCACCCGGGGCGTCGACTTCGGCCTCGACGCCTTCGCCGTCCGCTGCGACGCGCAGCGCGACACCATCCGCTTCTCCGCCGAAATCGTCTACCGCGACCAGCCCGCCCTCACCTTCAGCGACGGCGACCTGCTCAAACTCGGCGGCAGCGTCCTCAACCGCAACAACGACTTCATCGCCGCCTTCAAGCCCCCCGTCAAGGACCTCGGCCTCGACGCCATCGCCTACCCCGCCGACCACATCCCGTGCAGCGACACCCAGCGCCCCTTCCTCAGCTTCCTGCCCCTCATCCTCAGAAACTTCCGCCTGGGCGGTAGCCAGTAGGCCTGACGACCAGGGACCGACGACCAAGGGGAGCGCCATCACAGCGCTCCCCTTGCCGCCTCCTAACGCCCCACCGTCACCCCGACTAACC
>CAZJJF010000284.1:0-5562 GCA_964546245.1 uncultured Anaerolineales bacterium | reverse complement strand
GACCTGGACCGTCGTCGCCATCGTGGGTTGGATTGTCGTCAGGCGACGGCTCGGCTCCCTCGACAGCCGCTCCCTCCTTCGGCCGGCCCTCTCCGTGGCGCTGGCGGCGGTCGCGTGCGGAGCCACCACGGCCCTGGCGCGTCCGTTGATTCCCCAGAGCGGGTTCATCGCCCAGGCCATCGGTATTGCCATCGCGGCTGGCCTGGGCCTGGCGGTCTATCTGCTCGTGACGTGGTTGCTGCGGGTGGAGGAACTAAGTAAGGTGCGCGTTCTCCTGCGGAGGCGCCGCCCATGACCCCGCCGCGCGTCTCCGTGGTCATCCCGTCCCTGGATGGGCGAGTCGATAGCCTGCTTGCCTCGGTCGCCCGCCAGACGCTGCGCCCCGCCGAGGTCGAGATAGCCGTCGGCATCCGCCCCAACGGCAAGGCGCGCAACGTCGGCGTCAGCCGTACCAGCGGTGATATTCTGGTGTTCATCGACGATGACGCTGTCCTGGGCGGCGACGATACCATCGCCCGTCTGGTGCAACCCCTGCTTGCCGACCCGAGCATTGGCGTCACCGGCACGGCCAAGTTGCTGCCGCCCGACGCCGACGGCTGGCAGCGTCGGGTGGCGCGGGAAGTGCCGCGCATCGAGCACCCCATTGTTGACGCGCCCCTGGAGACCAACCCGCCGCTGGACGGGCACGGCTACATCGAGATTACTACGACCTGCTGCGCGATGCGGCGCGACGTGTTCGACGCGGTGGGCGGCTTTGACAACCAGCTGGTGCGCGGGGTAGACACCGAGTTCTTCTACCGCATCCGCCGCCTCGGCTACCGTTTCATCCTCGTGCCCCACACCTGGGTCTACCATCCTGCCCCGCCCACCCTGTACGCTCTGCTGCGCAAGCACTTCTACTACGGCATCGGCTTCGCCCAGGAGGCGCAGCGCGACTCGTCACGAGGCGGGGCGCGTACCCTCGCGACACCCCTGCACGCGGCTGCCTACCTCATTTTCCGGACCCTCATTCTTGTGCCCAATATCTTTCTGCCCTATTCGTACTCCATGCCGTCGTGGCGGCCGGGCTTCAAACCGCTCAAGGCGCTGACGAGTTATGTCGCCTCTCTTGGCTATATCTACGGCTGGTATCGCTATCCCTACCGCGGTGAAAGACCGGCCCCATCGCCGGCCGCCACGACCGCCCCTCCCGACGGTCGTCCCTCCTGAGCCATCCCATGCGCATCGGACTCGACGCTCGCACCATCCGCGACCACTTCCCCGGCATCAGCCGCTACGTCTACAACCTGGCGTGCGCCCTACCGGCGGCCCTTGACGGCGACAGCCTGGTCATCCTGATGAACGCCCACCAGCCTACCAACCGCTACGACCTGGCTGCGCTACGGGATCTGCCTTGCGTCGAGGTGGTGACCCTCGCCACGCCGCCCCTGTCGCTGCGCGAGCAGGTGGCGTTGCCCCTGGCAGCGCGGCGGCTGCGGCTGGACGTGCTGCACGCGCCCTACTACGTACGCGCCTATGCGATGCCTGTACCTGTCGTTACCACCCTGTACGATGTGACGCCGACCCGCTACCCGGAGTATCTACCTTCGCGTCGCGCCCGCGCTGCCTACGAGGCGACGACGCGCCTGGCCGTGGAAACGTCGGCGGCCCTGCTGACCCTATCCGAGGCGGCGCGCGACGACCTGGCCGCCCTCTATGGAGCGCGCCCCAACCGCATCACCGTCACCCCGCCCGCCCCCGGCCCCACCTACACGCCGCGCCCCGCTGAAGAAGTGGCCTGCCTCCGCGAGCGGCTCGCTCTGCCAGAGGCCTACGTACTGTACGTCGGCATCAACAAACCCCACAAGAACCTACCGCGGCTGGTGGAAGCCTTCGCCCAGGTCGCCCGTGAGGCGCCCGACGCGGCCCTGGTCCTGGCGGGCCGGCCCGACCCTCGCTACCCTGAGGCCGCAACTCGCATCCGCGAGTTGGGCCTGACAGAGCGCGTGCGCCTCCTGGGCGACGTGGCCGAGGCCGACCTGCCCGCCCTGTACAGCGGGGCGGCCGTGTTCGCCTTTCCCTCGCTTTACGAGGGCTTCGGCTTCCCCGTCCTGGAAGCGATGGCCTGCGGCGCGCCCGTCGTGGCCTCCAACGCCAGCAGCCTGCCTGAGGTGGTGGGCAGCGCAGGCTGCCTCGTCCCGCCCGACGATAGCCACGCCCTCGCACGGGCCATCGTCGCCGTGCTCCAAGACGGCCGCCTCTGGACGCGCCTGCACCAGGCGGGGCAGGCGCGAGCGGCCACCTTCACCTGGGCGCGCACGGCCGCGCAGACTGTGGCCGTTCTGCGGGACGTCGCCCGCCGGTAATCCTCCTATGCGCATCGTCCATGTCTACAAAGACTACTACCCCATCCTTGGCGGCATCGAGAACCACGTCCGCATCCTGGCCGAGGGGCAGGCCCAACAAGGCCACGACGTGACCGTCCTGGTCACTTCCCCCGACCGCCGCAGCCAGACAGTGGCTCTCAACGGCGTGCGCGTCGCCAAGGCCGCCCGCCTGGCGACGGTCGCCTCGACGCCCCTGAGCATCGCGCTGCCCTTCGCCCTGCGCGGCCTGCCCGCCGACATCCTCCACCTCCACTTTCCCTACCCCGTCGGCGAAGTCTCGGCCTGGCTGACAGGGCGCGGGCGCGCCACCGTGATGACCTACCACAGCGATGTGGTGCGCCAGGCGGGCATCCTGCGCCTGTATCGACCGCTCATGGAACGGCTGCTGGCCCGCATGGACCGCATCATCGCCACCAGCCCGGCCTACGCGGCCAGTTCGCCCTACCTGCGGGCTAACGCCGCGCGGGTGCGCATCATTCCCCTCGGCATCGACCTGGCGCCTTTCGTGACCCCCGACCCGGCCGCCGCCGCCATGCGGGCACGCTACGGCGAGCCGCTGCTACTGTTCATGGGCCGCCTGCGCTACTACAAGGGATTACAAGTGTTGCTGCGTGCCCTGTCAGAGGTGGAGGGCGCGCGCCTGGTGGTGGCGGGCAGCGGGCCAATGGCCGCCGAGTGGCGCGCGTTGGCCGAGGCGCTGGGCGTCGCCAGCCGCGTCCTCTTCATCGGTGACGTGTCGGACGCCGAGCAGCGCGCGCTGTACCAGGCCGCCGACGTGTACGTGCTGCCCGCGACGCAGCGCAGCGAGGCCTTCGGCGTGGCCCTGATCGAGGCGATGGCCTCCGGGCTGCCCGTGGTGACGACGGAGATCGGCACGGGAACCTCGTACGTCAACCAGGACGGCGTCAGCGGCCTCATCGTGCCGCCCCACGACCCGCCGGCCCTGGCGGGCGCGATCCGCATCCTCCTCGCCAACCCGGCGCGGCGGCGGGCGATGGGCATGGCGGCCCGCGCCCGCGCGGTGGCCGAGTTCGACCAGGCGACCATGCTGGCGCGTGTGCTGGCTGTGTACGATGAGGCGCTCGGCGGCCGAGTCGCCTGACGACAGGCGGCGCGCTATAATACAGCCACGCGCCGCCTGCCTATCCCCATCGGAGGGACTGAATGATCGACCGCATGCAGACCATCCCCGTTCTGGTCACGCTGCGCTTTACGGATGACCAAGTCGCCACGCTGCGTTCCCTGTCGCCCCGCGTTCAGGTCGAACAGCGGGTGGTGACACGAGATATGAAACTGGCCGAGGTGCTGGATCCGGGTATTGTGGTACTCTACGCGGAGGGCACCGACTTTCCCCTGGCGGCGACGCCTAACCTGCGCTGGATTCAACTGCACAACGCAGGTGTCGAGCATATCTACGGCACGGAGGCCTGGCGCAGCGACATTCCCATCACCAGCATGACCGGTATCCATGCCGTGCCCATTGCGGAGTACGTCATCGGTCTTATGCTGGCCTGGGCGCATCACGTGCCGCGCATGCTGGCCTACCAGTCGCGCGCCGAGTGGGCCACGAACCGTTGGGCCAACTTCGTCCCCCGCAAGCTGCGCGGCATGACCCTGGGGCTGGTAGGCTACGGCGCGATTGGCCGCGAGGTGGCGCGGCTGGGACAGGCATTGGGCATGCGCGTCCTGGCGACGAAGCGAACCACCTCCGACCCGCAGTATCACGGCTGGCGGCTCAAGGGCACCGGCGATCCCAACGGAACGATCCCGGCTCGCTACTACCCGCCGGAGGCTATCAGTGACATGCTCGTCCAGTCTGACTACGTGGTCGTCAGCACGCCGCTGACCCCTGAGACGCGCCACCTGGTGGGGCGGGAGGAGATCGCCGCCATGCGGCCGGATGCCTTCCTGGTCAATGTGGCGCGGGGCGGCGTCATCGACCAGGACGCGCTGATTGATGCTCTCCGGGCGGGGCGGCTGGGCGGCGCAGGCCTGGACGTGTCCGACCCCGAACCGCTGCCCGCCGACAACCCATTGTGGGGCATGGAGAATGTCATCATCTCGCCGCACATCTCCGGCTTCACGCCACGCTACGACGATTGGGCCGCCGATGTCTTTGCCCACAACTTGCGGCGCTTCCTGGACAACGATCCGCTGATGAATCTGGTAGATCGCCGCAGGGGCTATTAGGGAGCGCAAAGGACTTCTGAGCGCAGACGAAGGACCGAGGACCAATAGGCACAACGCTTTGGTCCTGGGTCCTTCGTCGCTGGTCACTTGCGCGGAGCGATGCAACAAGGGGTGTCGGCCATGCGAGCGGTGGTGCAGCGGGTGCGCGAAGCGGCGGTGATGATAGAAGGCGAAACCGTTGGGGCCATCGGACCGGGGCTGCTGGTGCTACTGGGCGTGCGAGAGGGCGACACACCCGCTGAGGCTGAGTGGCTGGCGGCGAAGGTCGCGGGGCTGCGCATCTTCAGCGACGGCCAGGGCAAGTTCAACCTGTCGCTGCCCGACGTAGGCGGCGCGGCTCTGGTCGTCAGTCAGTTCACCCTGTATGGCGATGCCCGCAAGGGGCGGCGACCCGACTTCACGCGCGCGGCCCGGCCAGAAGTGGCCGAGCCGCTGGTCGATTATTTCGTGGCGCAGCTTCAGACAGCGGGCGTCCCCACCGCCACCGGCCGCTTTGGCGCAGCAATGGAAGTACGGCTCGTTAATCACGGGCCGGTGACTCTCCTCATCGAGCGCGAGGCCCACGAATAACCCACCTGCGCCGGACGATTTGACACGCCGCCCCGCCGCCCCTATACTTCCTGTCTCTTCCTGACGACTTCCCTCCCCCTTGCCTACGCCCGCTTCACATTTCTTCACGTACCTATTGACACACGTAGCTATCAGGGGTATACTCGAAGATAAACTGACTCAGGCTTCCTAACTTTTTAGCCCTATCCGCCCAGGGAAGCGAGATCCCCGTCGCCGCTAGTTATTCAAGGAGCGTTAGCATGTCCTGGCAAATTTCACAAGTCGCAACAATCATTATGGAGTACGCCCACAATGGCGTGGCCTACTGCCCCAACGATCACGTTCCCCTCGTCACCCTCGTCGAGCAGCTACCCGGTACACGGAGTGTGACCCTCATTCATCGCTGTCCCACGTGCGGTAACGACACCCGCACCACTGTGCAATCTCCCCTGCTAAG
>CAZJJF010000283.1:0-5575 GCA_964546245.1 uncultured Anaerolineales bacterium | reverse complement strand
GGGCGATCTTCTGGTTGCGGGCGTCGTAGGCCATGGAGCAGCCCACCCAGAAGACGTAGTCGACGGGCTGGCCCGGTTCCAGGAAGGGTACGTCCAGGCCTTTGGCCCAGTCGTGGCGCTCGGCCAGAGGGTAGCCCCAGGGGTTGCCGGTGCGCTCGATCATGGTCAGCGCGCTGGCCGCGCCCGACGGCAGGTTGCCCTCGGACATGGTGAGATAGCGGCGCATGTCGACGATGTTATCGACGATTTCGATGTAGACGGGGCACTCCCAGATGCAGGCGGCACAGGTGGTGCACGCCCAAAGCTCGTCGGGTTGGATGATGTCGCCGTGCAGGTTGACGACCTGGCCGTTCTGGTGGCCGTTGCTGTGGCTGCCGGCCGGCATGGCGGCCATCAGGTCGGCGGTATTGAGGGTTGGCACGCCCATGGCGAAGCCGAGCTTGACGATGATGTTCTTGGGTGACAGGATGGTACCGGAGGCCATCGCGGGGCATACCGACTGGCAGCGGCCGCAGTAGGTACAGGCGTCGAAGCCGAGGCGCTGCTTCCAGGTGAAGTCCTCGGTTGTCTCCGCGCCGAACTTCTCGACGTCCTCGACGGGGATGGGGCGTAGCGCGCCCACCGGCCGCAGCGGGTCGGAGAAGAAGATGTTGGTGGGGGAGGTGATGAGGTGGAACAGGTTGGTGGCCGGCAGGGCGGCGATGAACACGGCGACCAGGCCGAAGTGGGTTAGCCAGCTGACCAGGTGGACGGCGCGCAGCTGCGGCTCGGCGATTCCCAGGGCCAGCCACACGCTCGCCAGGGCATTGCCGACGATGGACCAGTCGCTCCACGGGGGCTGAACGACGGCGAGGCGCAGGGACTCGATGACGAAGCCGGTCGCATTGATGAGCAGCAGCAAGAGCAGGGTGAAGGCGAAGGAGCGTTCACTGCCCAGGCGAGGGAAGCGGCGGCCGTAGCGGCGAATCAGGGCCAGGCCCAGGGCGATGACGAAGAAGAGACCGGCGATATCCAGCGCCAACTTGTAGATTTCGTAGAACCAGCCCTGCAGCACTTTGAAGTTCATCAGGGGCAGGGCGATGTCGGCGTCTACGGTCGCCAGGGCGGTGCCGATGAACAGGGTGACGAAGCCCCAGAAGATGGAGGCGTGCATGAGGCCGGAGTAGGGCTGGCGATTGATGCGGTCCTGGCGAAAGCCATAGGTGAACAGGCGGCGGGTGCGCTCAGGCAACTCGTTGAGCGCGGGGTATGGCTGGCCCTGTCGCCAGAGGCGAACGCGGCGGAAGAGGCCGATGAGCATTATGAGGACGGCGAGCGTCATTGTGACGTACAAGCCGATCTGCGCCCAGGATGGAATGTTCCATAGGTTGAAGCGACAGGGGAGGTCGGGCGGACAGATCACCAGCTCGTGCACGGGAAGCTCCTTTTGCCTTTGGGGGTAGCGTACAGCAGCCAGTCGGGAATGGTCCCCTGGCCGCTTCAGGAACTGGCTTCCCTATGATACCAAATAACGCAACGCGGCACAAGTAAAGAGGCGACTACGCCGGGTGGAGAGACGGAAGCCGAAGGGCCACGGACCGGGCGAAACGCCTCAGCCTGGTCCGTGGTCCGTGGCGCTTTAGCGCATCGCCAAGATGGTAGTTTGGGCGGCGTTGAACATGGGGCCGGCGACGAAGGCCAGTAGCACCGTGCCCGCCAGGGTCAGTCCGACGGCCCAGCCGGCGGGGCCTCGTGCGTCGCCGATGGGCGGCGCGTCGGCGGGGGCCGGTCGCATGTACATGAGAACGACGACATGCAGGTAGTAGCCCGCCGAGACGACACTGGCGAGGGCGCCGACGGCGGCCAGCCATCCCCAACCATTGGCGACGGCGGTGCCGAAGATGTACCATTTGCCGATGAAGCCAGCAAAGGGTGGGAAGCCAGTGAGGGCGAACATGAAGATTGCCATGCAGAAGGCCAGCCAGGGTGCGCGCCCGGCCAGGCCGTTGTAAGTGTCGAGGTCGACGAACTCTGCGCCGCCTCGGTTGAGGGCGATGACGACGGCGAAAGCGCCGAGGGTCATGACGGCGTAGGCCAGGAGATAGAACAGGGCGGCCGTGATGCCTGCCTGCCCACCCGCCACGACGGCGATGAGGATATAACCGGCCTGGGCGATGGACGAGTAGGCCAGCATGCGCTTGATGTTGCGCTGGCCGAGGGCGGCGACGTTGCCCACAATCATGGTCAGCACGGCCACGATGGCGAGCATGATGCTCCAGGCGTTGGCGGTGGTGGGCGCGGGGAAGGCGACGAAGAGGATGCGCAGCAGCGCGGCGAAGGCGGCGGCCTTCGTCGCCGTTGCCATGAAGGCCGTCACGGCTGTCGGCGAGCCTTCGTACACGTCGGGCGTCCACTGGTGGAATGGCACGGCGGCGATCTTGAAGAGTAGCCCGACCAGGATGAGGCCCATGGCGACGAAGAGGAGGTTGTTGGCGGTGATGCCCGGCCCGGCGGCCTGGATGTAGCGCCCGATGTCGACGAGGCGTGTCGTGCCCGTCGCTCCGTAGGTCATGGCAATGCCGTACAGAAAGAAGCCGGCCGCGAAAGCGCCCAGGAAGAAATACTTGAGGCCGGCCTCCTCGCTCTCCGCTTTGGGGCGGGCGTAGGCTGCCAGCACGTACAGGGCAATGGAGAAGGTTTCCAGGCCGACCCACAGGGTCATCAGCTCGGCGCTGATGCCCATGAGCATCATGCCGCTGGCCGCCAGCAATAGCAGGGCGTAGAACTCGGCGTGCTCGATCTTCTGCTCGCGCAGATACTCGGCCGACATGAGGACGGCTATGATGGTGATCAGGATGATGGTGAGCATCAGGAACAGGCCAAAGCTGTCCAGGATGGCTAAGCCGGCCAGGGCCACCATCGGCAGCGTGGCGGTGGCCCAGATGTAGAGCGTCGCGCCGAGGGCGATAGCCAGGCCGATCAGGGCGATCCATGCCGTCGCGTGGCGGGTGTTCTCGTCGAACAGGAACAGGTCGGCCAGGATGACGAAGGCTGCTGTTGTCAGCAGGATCAGGGCTGGGACGAGGGGGGTCAGTATGAAGTCGCTAGGAAAGGTGACCATGGATGAGTCCTCGGTGCAGGTTGGATGGCTGGCTCAGGGGCATTGTCCGGCCCCGGCCGCCGCCCTTGTCATCGGTCGGCCAGGAGATTGCGCAGGATGAACGCCACATTGGCCGGGCGCTCCGCCATGCGTCGCATGAAATAGGGGTACCATTCCGTGCCGTAGGGCACATAGACGCGAACTTGATAGGTTTCCTGGACGAGCTCGCGCTGCAAATCGCGGCGCACGCCGTACAGCATCTGAAATTCGTAGCCGGTGTTGGGAATCGTTTCTTGCGCGGCGTAGTCGGCCACGGCGTCGATCATGTTGACGTCGTGGGTGGCGAAGGCCGGATAGACGCCCGCCGCGCGCGCTTCGGGGCTGAGCAGCAGTTTCGAGAGGGCCACGAAGTTGGCATCCACGTCGGCTTTCTCGGGGAAGGCCACCTCGGGCGGTTCCAGGTAGGCGCCCTTGCAGAGGCGGATGCGCGCGCCCAGGGGGATGAGGGCGCGGATGTCGTCCTGACTGCGGTAGAGATAGGCCTGGATGACGACGCCCACGTTGTCGAGACTGTCCTCGCGCAGCCGGCGGTAGATGTCCAGGGTGCGCGTGGTGTAGGGATGGTTCTCCATGTCGATGCGGACGAAGTTGCCGTAGTCTCTGGCGCGCTCGGTGACAGCTTTGACGAGATCGTAGGCCAGGTCGTCGCTAACGTCGATACCAAACTGGGTCAGTTTGAGGCTGACGTTGGATTTCAGGCCTGCGGCGTGAATCAGGTCAAGGAGGGTGAGGTAGGCCTGGGTCGCCTGGCGCGCGCCCGTCTCGTCCTCGACCGACTCGCCGAGGTGGTCGAGGGTAGCGAGCATCCCTTGCTGGTTTAGCTCCTGCACGGCTGTGATGGCCTGTTGGGGGGTCGTGCCTGCAACAAAGCGCTGCGCGGCGCGCTGCGCCAGGGTGAGATTCTCGGCCGTATGGCGCAGACCTTTGTTTCCGGACAGGTAGAGCAATGCTCCACGCATCATAGGGTGATTTCCTTTGTGGGTCGCACGAGATTGAGAATTTCGCGGCTATGTTCGCCCTCATGCTCGGCCAGGCCGCGTACCATGTCGGCCAGCTGACCGCGCTGGCCCCAGGGGAATTGGAACTCGCCGAGGTCGCCCGCCCGGGCAACCTGGCTGACCAGACGAGCGCGCGCGGCGTGCAGGCGCAGCACGACCTGCAGCGGCGACAATTCGCGGGCATCCTCGATGGCCTGGCGGTTGAAGGCGTCTCCGTCGCGCAGTACCGGGACAAGCTCGCCGCCGTCCATCAGCTCGGTCACGGTGCGGGTGCAAATGTCGTCCCGGGCGGCGAGGTGGGCCACCATCTCGCGCACGCCCCAGTCGCGGGGTTGCCAGGCGTCGTCGGGGACCAGGGCCAGCGCGTCGAGCAATTGGAGACGCGAGCGGCCCAATTCGCCGGCCAGGGCGGCGTTGTCGGTCATGAATCATACCCCTTCGCGGTCGCGCCAGGCGCGAATCTGGGCGGCGTGGGTTAGATCGTGCTCGATGGCGTGGCGCTCTACCAGGTCCCGCAGCGCGCCACGCTCGCCCCACGGGTAGTCGATGATTTGGTCGGCCATCTCGGGCGGCGCGGCGGCCAGGAGGCTGCCAAGCTCGCCGCGCGTCATGAAGCATATCAGGCGCGTCTGGAGCGGGGGCATCGCCATGTCGCGGTGTCGGTCCCGGGCGCGTGTGTTCCAGGCGGTCACGTCGGCCATGTCCATATCGGCGCGATAGGGTGGCCCGCCGTTCAGGTAAGCTTCGACGGCGGCCAGCACTTCGTGGTCCCAGGCGGCCAGGTGGCCGAGCAAGTCCTGGACGGTGTAGTCGGGAATTACCTCGCTCGATGTCATCTGGCTGTCCGTGAGGCCGTTGATGCTCTCATTTAAGGTCGCCCGCGCCTGGGAGAGGCGCGCCAGGAGATCGTTCACGCTGCTAGGGCCGCATGGCGGTGGCGACCTGGCCTGCCATCTGGACGACCTGGGCCACGCTGGCCTGGGCGGGGCCGAGAATCAGGTTCGGGAACGCGCCCAGTACGAACATCAGGATGATGAGAGGCGCAGCAACCAGAATCTCGCGCCGGCTCAGGGGGCTGAGGTGACGATTCTCCTCATTGTCCAGCGGCCCAAAGAAGATACGCTGATACATCCACATCAGGTAGATCGCGCTCAGGATGACGCCAAGCGCGCCGAAGGCCGCCCATACCCAGTTGCGCAGGAACGCGCCCTGGAGGGTCAGGAACTCACCGACAAAGCCGCTCAGGCCGGGCAGGCCAACGGAGGCGAACATGGCGATGAGGAAGATGACGCCGTAAGCGGGCATGACCTTCCACAGGCCGCCGAAGGCCGACAACTCGCGGGTATGGCGGCGCTCGTAGAAGTAGCCGACCAGGAGGAAGAGGGCACCGGTGTTGATGCCGTGGTGCTTGGCGGCGGCGGCGCGTGCGCGCGATGGC
>CAZJJF010000282.1:0-5575 GCA_964546245.1 uncultured Anaerolineales bacterium | reverse complement strand
TTCGGCATCCACATGGGCGCTGAGCTGCTGATTGTACCTGACCCCCGCAACATCCCGATGCTGATGCACATCATTGCCAAGGAAAGCGCGACGATCTTCCCCGGCGTTCCTGCCATGTACATTGCCATTCTCAACCATAAGGACCGGGACAAGTTCAATCTGCGCTCTATCAAGGCGTGCATCTCTGGCTCGGCGCCGCTGCCCATCGAGGTGCAGGAGAAGTTCGGCGAGGTGACCGGGGGGCGGTTGGTGGAGGGGTATGGCCTGACTGAGGCCGCGCCTGTGACTCACTGCAACCCTGTGTTTGGCCGCCGCAAGGCGGGCTGTATTGGCATCCCGTTCCCGGATGTCGAGGCAAAGATTGTCGATTTGGAGACGGGCGCTGACCTGCCCGTCAACACGCCGGGCGAGATGTGGATTCGCGGGCCGCAGGTGATGGCTGGCTACTGGAACAAGCCGGAGGAGACGGCCAAGACGATCACGCCGGACGGCTGGCTCCAGACGGGCGACATCGCGGAGATGGATGAGGAAGGCTATTTCAAGATTGTCGATCGCAAGAAGGACCTGATCATCGCGTCGGGCTACAACATCTACCCGCGCGATGTGGAAGAGGTGCTGTTCAAGCATCCCAAGATCGCCGAGGCGGTGGTGGCGGGCGTACCGCACCCTACACGCGGCGAGACGGTCAAGGCCTACGTGGTCCTCAAGCCAGGCCAGACGGCAACTGAGGATGAGATTCGGGCGTTCTGTCGCGAGCACCTGGCTCCTTACAAGGTGCCCTCGAGCGTCGAGTTCCGCACCGAGCTACCCAAGAGCCAGGTCGGCAAGTTCCTGCGACGTGTGCTTGTCGAGGAAGAGCGAGCGAAGGTGGGCGCAAGCACTTCGGCCGGTCAATGATAACGCGAGAGATTGGAGATTGGGGGGTAACGATTGGCTTCCAATCTCCAATCTCTCAAGGCGGCGACTATGCACGGCTATCTAGGTAAGCTGCTCCGGGTCGATTTGAGTCGCGGGGTCGTGGGCGACGAGCCTCTCAATGAGGCCTACGTCCGCGACTACATTGGCGGTAGTGGGCTGGCAGCGCGCTACTTGTGGGACATGACGGATGCCGCCACAGAGCCGCTCAGCCCAGAAGCGCCGCTTATCTTCATGACGGGGCCGCTGGTGGGCACGGCCGCGCCCGCTTGCGGCCGTAACGTGGTGGTCGCCCTGTCGCCCGCGACGGGTCGTTGGGGCGAGGCCAATACCGGCGGTCGTTTTGGGGCACAACTGCGCTACGCGGGCTATGACGGTATTATCGTCACCGGCCAGGCCCAGCATCCGGTGACCCTCGTCATCCGCGATGGCGTGGCTGAGCTGCACGACGCGCGCTACCTGTGGGGCAAGGACATCTACGCCACCCAGGACGATCTGAAAGCGGAGCTTAATCAGCCACGGGCTAGCGTGGCCTGTATCGGCCCCGGCGGCGAGCATCGCCTCCCTGTGGCGGGTATCAGCAACGACGAGGGCCGTATCGCGGCGCGGGGCGGCCTGGGGGCGGTGATGGGGTCGAAGCGGCTCAAAGCCATCCTGGCCCACGGCACAGGCAAGATTCCCCTGCCCAACGAGGCGCGCTTCCGCGAGGTGGTCAAGGGGGCGTACAAGGAACTGAAGGAGGACTTCAGCGTCCGCATGTTCCGCGAGACGGGGACAGCGGGCGGCGTCGATTACTTGATGATGATCGGCGACATGCCGAACAAATACTGGACAGAGGGCTTCTTCGATGGCGCCGAGAAGTTGAGCGGCTCTATCATGAAGGAGACCATCCAGACAGGCATCGGCGCGTGCCATACCTGCCCTATCTCGTGCTGGCGCATCGTTGAGACGCGCGGCGTCTACAAGGAGGCGCGCATTGACGGCCCCGAGTACGAGACGGTCGCTGCCTTTGGCTCCCTCATCCTGAGCGACGATCTAGAGGCGGTGGCCTATGCCAATCATCTGTGCAATGCCTACGGCTTGGATACCATTTCCGTCGGCTCGACCATTGCCTTTGCCTATTACCTGTTCAACCAGGGAATCATCACGGTCAAGGACACGGGCGGCCTTATCCTGCGCTGGGGCGACATCGGCACGGCCATCCAACTGGTCGGCATGATCGCCCGCCAGCAAGGTTTTGGTGTCCTGCTGGGCGAGGGGTCGCGGGCGCTAGGGCGGCGTTTCGGCGCGGAGGACATCGCCGTGCAGGTCAACGGCCTCGAGGTAGCGATGCATGATCCTCGCGCCATGACTGGCATGAGCCTGATCTACGCCACCTCACCTCGCGGGGCGTGCCACAATCAGGGCGATATGTACTGGGTAGAGCTAGGCCGCGCGTTAAGTGAGCTTGGGCTGGACATGCTCGACCGCTCGTCCTCGCAGGGTAAAGCCTTTGCCTCGGCTCGTATCCAGGACTGGCGCAGCCTGTACAACAGTCTCATTATGTGCATGTTCTCTAACCCGGACCCGCATGGCGTTGTGGGCATGCTGTCGGCTGCGACAGGTCGCGAGATCAGCCTGCAAGAGGGCCTGTTCCTGGGGGAGCGTGCCTGGAATCTGAAGCGCATCTTCAACAACCGGCGCGGCCTGTCGCGCCATCACGACAAGCTGCCCAAGCTGCTCATGGAGCCGATGTACGTCGGCGGCACTGAGGGGGTCGTGCCCGACTTCAACGCCATGTTGCGCGAGTACTACGATGTTCGGGGCTGGGATTGGACGTCGGGGCGGCCCACGCCGGCCAAGCTGTCGCAACTGGGCCTGGATTTTGCCCTGTCTGAGTTGTGGCCGGCCGTGCAGTTGGCGGCAGACTAGCGGGCTGCCTTTATCGGCGGCCGTTCCAGGGCGGGATAGACGCGAAGGGCACGCGACGCAGACAGGCGCACAGTTGTCAGGAATCATTCTTGCTGCGTGCCTGGGCGCTTGCGTGCCTTTTGTGATTGAGGGCGCGGTCTGGCCGCGCCGGGAGGAACAATGCTGACGTTTATGAATCCGGCCACCAGCCAGCCCTTCGGGGCGGTGGATATGGCGACCACCGATGACGCGGTCCTGGCCGTGCAGCGGATGCGGGCGGCGCTGGACCTCTGGAGCGGTAAGCCGGTGCGCGAGCGGGTGCGCGCCCTGCGTAAGCTGCAAGGAGTGATGCTCGACTCGCTGGACGAGATTACCGAGGTTCTCAATCAGGATTGCGGCAAGAGCCGCCAGGATGCGCTGATTGAGGCCTTCATGACCGTCGATATGCTGAATAGCTATTGCGCCAATGCCGAAAAGTGGCTCAAGTCGCGGCCGGTTAGCAGCGGCCTTTACCTGTTCAAGCAGTGCCAGGTGGAGTATCGCCCCTATGGGGTCGTGCTTGTCATCGCGCCGTGGAACTATCCCTTTGCCCTGTCCCTGCCTCCGGTGGTGGCGGCGTTGCTGGCGGGCAACACGGTCATTCTCAAGCCGTCGGAGGTGACAGCGGCCAGTGGTGTGATGATGGAGCGGCTGTTCGAGCGTGTGCCGGAGCTATCACCCTACCTGCGCGTGATTCACGGCGATGGGGCGGTGGGCGCCGCGCTGGTGCAGGCTGCTCCCGACTACATCTTCCTGACCGGCTCGACGCCCACCGGTAAGAAGGTGACGGCGGCGGCGGGCGAGCATCTTATCCCCGTGTCGTGCGAGTTGGGTGGCAAGGACGCGATGCTCGTGCTAGAGGATGCCGACCTGGCCGCCGCCGCCCATTGGGGCACGTGGGGCGCGTACTTCAACAGCGGCCAGACGTGCATGGCGGTGGAACGCTGCTACGTTGTCGGCGCAGTGTACGATGAGTTTGTGCGCCTGGCCGTCGAGGAGACGAAGCGCATCAAGGTTGGCTTCACGACGGAGAAGGAAAGCCCCTACTACATGGGGCCGATCACGGACCCGCGCCAGGTCGCCATCATTCGCCGCCACCTGGAGGACGCGCTGGCTAAGGGGGCGCGTGTCCTCATTGGCGGCAATATGGAGGGCATGTACGTCGAGCCGACGGTGCTGGTGGACGTGGACCACAGCATGCTGCTCATGCAGGATGAGACGTTTGGCCCGCTGCTGCCCATCATGAGGGTGCGCGATGAGGCCGAGGCGATTCGCATGGCCAACGACAACGAGTTTGGGCTGGGCGCGTCTGTCTGGAGTGCGGACCTGGAGCGCGCCCGTCGGGTGGCGCGTCAGGTTCACGCCGCGTCGGTGGTTATCAACGATACCATCGCCCAATTCGGCGTGCCGATGCTGCCCTTCGGTGGCATCAAGCAGTCGGGCTATGGCCGCATCCACGGTAAGGAGGGGTTGATGCAGTTTACTCGCCCCTACGCTTACGCCGTGGGCAACCCGCCTCTCAACTGGGACGTGGCGACCATCCTGCGCGAACCGGGGCACTACACGGCGGGCGCGGCGGTGATGCGCCTGGCCTTCGGCGTGACGCCGCAGCAACGATTGCAGCCGGTGGTCGAGGAGCTAGAGAAGCGCGGCCTGAACCCTGCTGCCGTTGGCGCGGCGATAGGCATGGCGGGCATCGCGCTGGGCGCGCTGGCGCTCAAGGCGATGCTGGGCGGTGAGAGGGACGCCACCGAAACATCGTAGTCGCTGACCCGCCGGGGCCGATGGGTGTATGATGCCAGCCAGGGCGCGCGCTGGTTTTTGGTGGGGCGCATGACGTCGCCGGCCGCCTCACGCGCTCTCAGCAGTCGAACACCGACCAGCAGATGTCGTTCCGCAACCGCTGGTCGTCGAGGACAAGCTCGTGAATCGCTTCTGGGAGCTGGTCGCGCTGCCAGCGGCACTCGAGTTGTCCCGCGCTGTCGCGCTCTGCTTCCGGCGCGGCCGCGCGGGCGGCTTTGATCGCATAGGCAGCCGCGCCAAGCTCGTGGGCGGCGACGTGGGCGACGGCCGCGGCCTGGCCGGCCGCGTACGCGGCATGCCGCGCTGCCCCGCGCAGGTCTCTAGCCGCGGCGTTGGCATGGCCGGCGGCCGTGCGAGCCTGGGACATGCTGACCTCGCCGCGCGCCCAGGCGCGGACCTGCTCGATCGCCTGACGCGGTCGCAAGTCTTCGGGCTGAGCCGACTCGAAGCGGTCAAGGACGTGCTCCGCGCAGGATGCCGCCCACAGGGCAAGGAGTTGGTGATTCGAATCGGTGAGAGTCCCACCGCGGCGGATCGTCACGAAACGAGGGTCGCGGTCTTTCGGTAGAATCATAGCCAGCACCCTTTCTGCTCGCGTCTGACTCGGCTTGAGATTGACCCGCCCGCGCCAGTAGTCTATCGCGCACCCTGTTCGCCAGTCGAGGGTGTTATGCCCCTGTCCCTGGCGGGCGAAAAGGGCCAGATGGCTACATCTCGCCATCCCACTCGGCGTAGAAGCGGGCGAGGAAGTCTGTCATGTAAGCGTGGCGCTGGTCGGCGAGGCGGCGCGCGGTGGCTGTGTTCATCAGGTCGCGCAGCAGCAGCAACTTCTCGTAGAAGTGGTTGATGGTCGTGCCCAGGTGAGCGCGGTACTCGTCACCGCTCATGCCCAGGCGCGGCGGCAAGACGGGGTCGTGCAGCGGTGTGC
>CAZJJF010000281.1:0-5620 GCA_964546245.1 uncultured Anaerolineales bacterium | reverse complement strand
AGCCGCCTCCAGGTGCGACGCGCGCTGGCCGAGTTGCCCGAAGCCCAGCGGCAAGCGCTGGAACTGGCGTACTACGGCGGTATGACCCAGCAGGAAATTGCTGAGTATCTGCACACGCCCCTGGGCACAATCAAGACCCGCATGCGTCTCGGCTTGCAGCGGCTGCGCGCAGTTCTGGATGAGGCGACGGTGGCCAGCCCGCAGGAATCGCGCCAGGCGATGCATCCAGGCTCGGATGCCCTGCGTAGTGAATAGATGAGAGCCTGAGGTATAGGATTGTGACCGAGCAGTTCCCGCCGCTAAGCGAAGACGCCGAGGAGCAGGCCGCCGCCTACAGCCTGGGCGCGCTCACCCCTGCCGAGGCAGCCGCCTTTGAGGCGCTGCTGGCTGCGCCAGCCGTGCGAGCGGAGACGGAAGCCTGCCGCGCGACCGTAGAGGCGCTGGCCGTCGCACCCGCGCTGCGCCAGCCGCCACCGGCCCTGCGCGAGCGACTCCTGGCAGCGGCCGAGTCACCCGTCGCGCCAGCGCCGGTCCTGCGCTGGCGGCGCCTTGCACCCTGGCTGGCGGCGGCGGCGCTGTTCATCCTGTGCCTTGGGCTGGGGGCGCAGGTCGTACGGCAGCAGGCTGCTATCAACGAATACCAGGCCTTCGTGGCGATGCCCAATACGGTGCGAATGGAAGCAGGGGATGTCGCGCCCAATGCCCACGGCCAGTTCTATCTTGCCCCTGACAGTCGCCAGGCCATGCTGCTCGCCTCCGACCTGCCCGCGCTGCCCGACGACAAGGTCTATCAGTTGTGGCTGGTAGACAAGAACGGAGTGCGGGAGAATGGCGGCCTGTTCCGCGCCGATGAGGGCGGCTACGCCACGCTGGTGGTACGCGCCACTCGCCCGCTAAGCGAGTATGCCCGCATTGGCGTGACCACGGAACCCAAGGGCGGCAGCCCTGGCCCCACATCGGGGCGCGTGATCGGGGCGGACCTATCTAGAGCTACCCAACGCATCAACTGAGACCGTCAGGGCGCGACCTCCCCAAACCGTCGGGGAGGTCGCGGCTCTTGGCACAGGTTGCGAATGGATGCGGCAAGCGAAATCCGCGCCAGCCTGAGATGCGTCCCATAGGCTACACGGTTGGATGCCCCCGATTGCGTGTGCCAAGGAGGATAGTCTCATGTCACGGAAGCTGGTAGCGATAATGGTGATGCTGGCGCTGATGGCGATGACCGGCTCGGTGGCTACGGCCCAGACTAACATGCTGACAGTGAAGCTGGCGGCGCAGAATGCCAGCAACCAGAACGGCACGGCGACGCTGACCGCCAAAGGCGACATGACCGAGGTGGTGCTGGACCTGCCCGCCGGCCCGGCGGGTATGGGTGTCGAGCAGCCCGCCCATATTCACGAGGGGGCGTGTCCCACGCCCGGCAAGGTTACCTACCCGCTGACGAACGTCAAGGATGGCAAGTCGACGACGATGGTGAACGCCAAGCTGGCCGATATTGCCACCGGCAAGTATGCCATCAACATCCACAAGTCAGCCGCCGAGGTGAGCGTATATACGTCGTGCGGTGACATCCAGATGATGGCGATGGCGGCAGGCGCGCCCACGATGTTGCCCTCGACCGGCGGTGAGACGGCCGGCCTATGGTTGCTGGCGGTCGCTGGCCTGGCCCTGGCGCTAGGTGGGTTGGCGCTACGGCGGACGCGGGCATAGCTCTGGGGGGACGCGCGAGGGGGCCGAGCGGATCCGGTTCGCTCAGCCCCCTCACCATTGTTGGAGCCGTGGATGTTTCGCTAATCGACGCGCTGGCTCGTGTGCGCCTGGCCGTCGAAGCTCATGAGCGTGGGGCCTTTGTTCTCTACGACCGTCACTAGATGCACCGGTCGCCGCCATAGGGCGTGCAGGTTAGCCAGGGTGTCGCGGGCGTAGTCCAGTCGCAGGTCGACGCCTTCGTGGGCGTGGCGTAGCAGCAGCTCGCCGCGATTGTCGTAGTTGCCGTCCTCCACACTGATGATGGGCTGACCGAAATTGGTCAGGGATTGCAGCAACTGGGCCTTGATGGCCGGGAAGTCGCGGCTGGCGATCTCATGACGCTCAGTGCGCGGGTTCCAGCGATACGTAAACATCTTGTGGCGCTCGCAGAACTCCTCGGTCAGGTACTCATCGATGAAGCCGATGTCGTTGCAGACGCGGCGCACCTCGAATACCTTCTGCCGCCCCAGGCCCAACCCCAGGTCCCATCTCGCCCTGCGTGTGCGGTCCTCGCAGGTGTCGTACTCCCGCCCGAAGCGACCCTTATCCCAGCGCTCCTCGATGTCGCGTAGCAACTCCAGGCCGACCTTATAGGGGTTCAGCCGTCCCGGCTGGGTAGCGACAGTGCCCGCATGGTGATCGGCGTAGTCGATGATCTCGGTGTCCGTCAGGACGCGGCGGGTCATGATGCTGCTATGCCAATAGCTGGCCCAGCCTTCGTTGAGAATCTTGGTCTGGCCCTGAGGGGCGAAGTAATAAGCCTCCTCGCGCAGCATATCCAAGACGTCGGCCTCCCACGTGTCCAGAGGGGCCGCCTCGATAAGGAACAGCAGCACGTCGCGCTCGGCCGAGGCCGGGAAGCGCCTCGCTTGCAACTGCTCGCTGTCCAACTGCTGTTGCTGCTCCTTGAGGAAGTCGGGCGGGTTGACAAACCTGTCCATGTACTCCTTGGCGGGGATGCGTCGCGCCAGCGCCCGCTCAGCGTTGCCGTTGGCAGGTGCGGCGCGACGTCGAATGCCTGGCGAGTGCAGGTCGATCAGGTTGTCGAGGGACAGGCCCACATCTAGCAGCGTCTCGACGCGCTCGAAACCATACCGCTCGATGTAGCGGTGGATGCGACTGGCGTGGTTTGCCATCTCGTCGAGCATCTTGCGGTTGGTGTGGGCGAACCACAGGTTGTTCTTGAAGAAGTCGGCGTGGCCGTAGACGTGGGCCATGACCAGCTTCTGATCGATGACGTTATTGCTACCTAGCAGGTAGGCGTGGCAGGGGTCGGTATTGATGACCATCTCGTAGATGCGGTGCAGGCCGTAGGCGTAGCTCTTCGACATGCGCTCGTATTCCATGCCGAAGGACCAGTGGGGGTAGCGAGTCGGGAAGCCGCCGTAACTGGCGACCTCGTTGATTCCCTTCCAGTCCAGCAGATGGAAGCGCACCTCGGGGAAGTCGAGGCCAAACTCCTCGGCGTAGCCGCGGATGACGTCGGCCCAGCGGGCCAACTCAGCGGGTAACGCGCCAGTCATGGCTGTCTCCTCTTCACTTACCCTTACCGAGAAACTGCTTGATGGCGTCATAAATAGCGTCGCGGTTGGCGATCTCGGCGGTGACGAGTTTGTCGCCGGTTTCCAGGCCGCGCAGGGTTGCCAGGAATTGATTGGCCGAGCGATGGGCGGCCACCTGCCCATAGCAGAACAGGTTGGATGCAGGCAGCAGGTACTCGCCTAGCAGCGCGGCGCACTTCTGGTTGTCGTCGTTGCCCCAGTTATCGCCGTCCGAGAAGTGGAAGCCGTAGATGTTCCACTCCTCGGGCGGATAGAAGCGCTCGATGATGGCCTTGCACAGTTCGTAGGCCGACGAAATGACGGTGCCGCCGCTCTCGCGAGTGTGGTAGAAGGTGTGCGCGTCCACCTCGCGCGCCGCCGCGTCGTGGATGATGTAGCGTACCTCGATGCGGGCGTATTGGGAACGCAGCCAGGTGTCGATCCAGAAGGCAGTCAGGCGCACGATTTCCTTCTGGGTGTCGCCCATCGACCCCGATACGTCCATCATGTAGATGACGACGGCGTTGCTCTCAGGGATGAGCTTCGTTTGCCAGGACCGATAGCGGCGGTCGTCGCGGATGGGAACGACGCGCGGGTTGGCCGGGTCATATGCGCCCAACATCAGCTGCCGCTTGAGGGCTTCGCGGTAGGTGCGCTTGAAGTGGCGCAGGCTCTCCGGCCCCACACGGCGGATGCTGGTGTAGCGGTTGACGTCGCTGGTGATCTGGGCCTTGCCCTTGGGCTGGATGTTGGGCAGTTCCAGCTCGTCGGCCAGGATGCGCGCCAACTGGTCGAGGGAGATCTCGACCTCCAGGATGTGGTCACCGGCCTGGTTGCCCGCCCCCTGGGAGCCGTCGGCGGGGTCGCCGCTGCCCAGCGGGTCGCCCGGCTGGCCGCCACCCTGACCCACGCCGCCCTGGTTACGCCCGAAACGGAAGCGGGGGATGTCGATCTGGGGCACGGGGATGCTCACCCAGTCGCGGCCCTGGCGACCGATCAACTCGCCCGTGGACATATACTTCTTGAGATTCTCTCGGACGTGGCCGCGTACCATCTCTCGGAAGCGGCCCGCGTCCTGCTCGATACGCTCGACCATGTGGCCTCTCCAGGCTAGAGACTGGAGATTAGGGACTTGGCATGGCGGCCGCATCCCTAATCTCCAATCATCTCTCTCTAATTGCGGCTGCGCACGTCGCCACGGGCGAAGATGCTCGCGACATAGGTGAGAACGTCAGAGGCGCAGTGCTCGCAATAGCCGAAGTTCTTAATCATGCGGGTCTTGACAACCTCGATCTTGGCCTGGGTGTCGGGATCGACGACTGAGGAAACCAGGCTGGTGAGCTTGATGGAATCTTTCTGGTCCTCAAAGAGCTTGAGTTCCAGGGCGCGGCGCAACCGCTCGTTGGAGTCATAGGAGAACTTCTTGCCCTCGATGGCCTGGGCGCCGATGTAGTTCATGATCTCGCGGCGGAAGTCGTCCTTGCGGTTGGCGGGGATGTCGATCTTCTCCTCGATGGAGCGCATCAGCCGCTCGTCCGGCTCCTCGTCCTGGCCCGTGTACTGGTTGCGGACGCGCTCGCGCAGGGTGTACGCCTTGACGTTGTCAATGTAGTTCGACGCCAGCCGCTTGATGGCCTCCTCGTCGGAGGTAATCGCCCGCTGGACCTCGTTTTTGACAATTTCGTCATACTCCTGGCGGATGACGGCGATGAGTTCGCGGTAGTGCTGGCGCTGGCGCTCGTCGGTGATGAGCGAGTGGTGGCGCAGCCCCTCCTCGAGTTCGCGCATGACGATGAACGGGTTGAGGCAGCCCTTCGAGGATTCGGAGACCAGGGCGTTGGAGAGCTTGTCCTGGACGTAGCGCGGGGAGATGCCCTCCATGCCCTCGCGCCGCGCCTCGGCTTTGAGTTCGCGCACGCTATCCTCGGTGAAGCCGGGGATGCTCTTGCCGTCATAGAGCTTGAGCTTCTGGAGCAGCGTCAGGCCGGCGTGCTTGGGCGGTTCCAGGCGGGTGAGGATGGCCCACATGGCGGCCATCTCGATGGTGTGGGGGGCGATGTGGCGGCCCTGGATGCGCGTCGGGTTGAAGTCCTTCTCGTAGATGCGGACCTCGTCGCGCAGCCGGGTGATGTAGGGCACATCCACCTTGACCGTGCGGTCGCGCAAGGCTTCCATGTACTCGTTGTTCTGGAGCTTGCGGTACTCCGGCTCGTTGGTGTGGCCCAGGATGACCTCGTCAATGTCCGTCTGGGCGAACTTCTTGGGCTTGATCTTGTGCTCTTGGGAGGCGGTGAGCAGGTCGTAGAGGAAGGCGACATCCAGCTTGAGAA
>CAZJJF010000280.1:2332-5676 GCA_964546245.1 uncultured Anaerolineales bacterium | reverse complement strand
CTAAGTCTTGCTAGGCCTGCTCCGTGGGCGCTTCCACCTCAGCTACGGCCGTATCCTCGACCCTAACATCAGGGTCATCGATGCGTTTGAGACTGAGGCCGATGCGCTTGCGCTGCGGGTCGACGCGAATGATTCGCACGTCTACCACATCGCCTTCATTGACGACGTCTCGCGGGTGCTGGATCGGTCGATCAGCCAGCTCCGACAAGTGGATGAGTCCTTCGACATCGCCCGAGGCGTCCCCGTCGAGGCGGGCGAAGGCTCCGAAGGAGGCCAGCTTCGTGATCCTCCCCTTGACGACCTGCCCCACCTGGTACTGGCTCTCCACCTGCGCCCAGGGTTCGGGCTGAAGACGCTTGAGACTGAGGCCAATACGGCGGCGCTCCCGATCGACGTTGAGCACCTGGACCTCAACCTCGTCCCCTATCTTGAGCACCTCGCTGGGGTGATTCACTCGCCGCCAGGACAGCTCCGACAGGTGAATGAGGCCATCCGCCCCACCCAGATTGACAAAGGCGCCGAAGTCGGCCAGACTGATAACCTCACCACTGACGATGTCGCCGTCTTTCAACTCTGTCAGCAGCCGCTCCTTGAGCGCCTTGTTGCGCTGCCGCATGGCAGCCTGCTCGGACAGGATGAGACGATTGTGGCCGCGATCAACCTCGATCACCTTCAACCACAGCTTCTGGCCAATCAAGCCGCTCAGCGACTGGCCGGTGGGATCGTCGGTGCGGCGGCGAGCGCGCGTCAACTGGGATGCCGGCACGAAGCCGCGCAATCGCCCCACGGGTACAATGACGCCGCCCTTGTTATGGTTCGCCACGGTCGATTCAAATATCTCGCCGGACTCCATCTTCTGCTCGGCGTCTTCCCAATCACGGTCGGCCTCCGCCTGAGCCAGCGAGACGACCGTATTGCCGTCCTTGTCTTCCGGATTGAGAATTACAGTTCGGACTGTCATTCCCACGCGCAGGTCGGCCAGTTCCTCTGGCGTCATGCGCTCTATCTCACGGGCCGACACAACACCTTCGGACTTGGCGCCCACATCGACCAGAATCTCATCCTCGCCGACCTGAACGATCACCCCGTCGACGACATCGCCACGCCGCAGATTGCGGTAGCCGAAATCGCCATTCATCCACGCTTCCATAAAGTTGCCGTCCAGGACGGCGCTATCCACCGCATCCACCGCCCCATCGACAGCGCTACGCAGCTCCATGTACTCGACACCCCTGTGCGAAAGTTTGTGCATATTATAGCGCGCCAGAGGCCAAATGGCAAAGGCCGATGGGCGGCGCGGGCCGGCCGCCCATCACCCAACCTAGCCCACCGCCGCGATACATTCGATCTCGACGAGGGCGTTGCGCGGCAGCGCCCCCACAGCGAAGGTGGAGCGGGCGGGGGGCTGCTCGCCGAAGAACTCGGCATACACCTTGTTCATAGCTGCAAAATCGTCCATACTGGCTAGAAAGACCGTCGTCTTGACCACGCGCCCTAGCGACGACCCGGCCGCCTCAAGAATCGCCTGCATATTCATTAGAACGCGGCGAGTCTGCTCTTCGATACCCCCTTCGAACATCTGCTGTGTTGCCGGGTCCAGGGGGATCTGGCCCGCTGTGAAGACAAAGCCATTCATGACGATGCCCTGGGAGTAGGGGCCAACCGCGCGGGGGGCATTCTCGGTAAAGACAACACGCTTCTCTGACATGGGAGTTCCTCCAGGAGTGATAGGCTGCGATGTATTCTACCGAGGCGACGCGCCGCGTGTCAAACTCACATCTGCCGCCGGCTGTGCTATAATGGAACCGCACCAGAACTACTCACTGCCCGCTGCGAAGGACGTTATGCCCAACGATACGCCTCTCCTGGTCAGCCCAAGCTGGCTGGCTACCCATCTCAACAATCCTCGTGTCCGCATCGTCGACGTGCGCTGGTACTTGCCCCATCTCGGCAAGAGTGGCGCGGGCGAATTTGCGGTAGCCCACGTCGAGGGCGCGGTTTACGTTGACGTTGACACCGAACTGGCCGCCCCGCGCGGCAGTGGCCCCGGCCGCCATCCGCTGCCCGACATGGCCGTCTTCGAGGCTGCCATGCGGCGCGCCGGCGTCACACCCGATACCCACGTCGTCGCCTACGACGATAACAGCGGCACCGCCGCCCGCCTGTGGTGGCTGTTGCAGTACACAGGCCACCCCCGCGCATCCTTGCTCGACGGCGGCATCGACGCCTGGCGGGAAGAGGGCCATCCAATGGAAACGGGGGCTGGCCGCACCTACCCGCCCGGCCAGTTCACGGCGCGACCACAACCGGGTTGGGTCGTGGACAAGACAGCCGTGGCCGACCTCAGTGGACGGCCAGGCGCGCTCCTCCTTGACGCGCGCGCGCGGGAGCGCTACGAGGGCCGCGTTGAGCCTATCGACGCCCGCCCCGGCCACATCCCTGGCGCTCGTAGCGCACCCTTCGTTGAGAACCTCGGCCACGACGGCCGCTTCCTGTCGCCCGACACCCTCCGCGTCCGCTACGCCGCCCTGGGCATCGACAAGGCTGAGACCCTTGTCGCCTATTGCGGCAGTGGCGTGACCGCCTGCCACGACATCTTCGCCCTGCGGCTCGCTGGCCGCGACGACACTCTCCTCTACGAAGGCTCGTGGAGCGATTGGGCTGCCGATCCCGCACTGCCCGCCGCCCTGGGAGTTGAAGCCTGAAAGTTGGTGGAGAAGCAAGTCACCGTGTTACCTCGCCTGTACGACCTGCTCAGCGTTGACCCGACCGCGACCACCGAGCAAATCGAGGCCGCGCGGGATACGTTGCTCGCCCGCTACCAGCCCCACGCCGCGCTGGGCGACCGCGACGCTACGCGCCTGGTCAGAGCCATCGAGGACGCCGCGGCCACCCTCACCGACCCTATACGTCGCGCCAGCTACGACGCCGCCCTCGCCGTCGTGACGGTCCCGCCACCTCCACCTGGCGTCTCGCCTCTCGTAGCGTCCGGAACCGCCACGGCCCCCCTACTGACCGCCGCGCCGCCGCCAGCCGCATCGCCACCGCCATCACCGGCTGCGCCCCTTACACGAGGCGCGCCCCTTCAGCCGCCAGAAGCGGCTCACGACGCCGCGCCCCAAGAGGGTTCAGATTCGCCCCCCGCGCCTGTAGTGTTCTTCCTGCTCGTGCTGGACTGGCTTGCCAAGCACGCGCTCATGCTGCGTGATGGGCGCGTGCGGCGCGGCGAGTTGCTAGCCGCCCCCGCCGGCCCCGGGCTGCCCGCGCCCGCTACGGCAGGGGTGAAGGTCCGCGCGGCAGGTTGGTCCGCATAGCCGCGCAGTCAAATAATTTGCGCGATTGCG
>CAZJJF010000280.1:0-2322 GCA_964546245.1 uncultured Anaerolineales bacterium | reverse complement strand
GGTTGGACCTTTACCGTCCACGACGCTTTCCACACCTCCGCCCTGGCCGCCAACGGCCAGCGCCTCACCGCCGACGGCCACTGGCTACTCGTCCGCCTCGCCGTCAAGAATGGCTGGCCTGGCCATCGCGTCCTGCGCAGTGAGGATTTCGCCCTGATGGCGGCGCGTCGCCGCGATGAAACAGCGGCCGACGTACAGCTGATGCCCCTCGCCCCGGAAGCTACCCACGCGGCTCGCCTCAGTCTGGGCATCCGCGCCACGCCTGCCGCCCGCTACGGTCTTGGGTTCGCCGCCGACGAGGAGAAGGAGACGGTGGTCGTCTTCGATCTACCCCGCGACGCGACCGACGCCTACCTCCGCCTAAGCCCGGCGGCTGCCATTGTCGACCTGGCGCCGGTCTCGCCCCTGCCTGCCCTCATCGCGCCGGACGATGGTCGCCCCGCGCGCCCCGCAACTATCGCGCCACCCGCACGCCCGCTAGAAATTACCGATGTCCAGCTGGCCCCTGGCCCCGGCCGTAGCCGTATTGCACGGGTGACGGCTCGCGCGACGCCGGGCGCGCTCTGTCATATTCGAGTGCAGTACGCCCACGGGCCAAGCAACGCGCGGGGCCTGGCCCCCGCCACAGCGGGACCCGACGGTGTAGTCGCCTGGTCGTGGCGTGTCTCGTCCCGCACCCGCCAGGGCGAATGGCCCGTGACCGTCATCTGCGGCTTCAACCACGCCCTGACAACGGTGGTCATTGGGGAGAACGGTAATGCAGAGACGAACTTCTAGCTGAAGGGAGAACCGAAATGTTGGGCGCAAGAGAACGTTATCTTGTCGACGAAGACGGCAACCGTGTCGCAGTAGTTCTGGATCTCGAAGAGTACCGTCGACTCATCGAGAGGCTAGAGGAGCTCGAGGACATCCGCGCCTACGACGAGGCGAAGGCAACGGAAGATGAGATCATCCCTTTCGAACAAGCCATCGAGGAAATAGAGCACCAGGAATGAAGGACTATGACGTCTCGATCTCAAGGCGCGCTCAAAAGGAATTAGCCAAACTCCCAGATCATGCTTACCAAAGCGTTCGAGGGGCGGTACGTGCCCTAGCCCAGAATCCAAGACCGCCCGGCTCTATCAAATTGACCAACCGCGCAGCCTGGCGAATTCGAGTAGGGGATTATCGTGTTATCTACGAGATTCATGACCAGCAACTCGTTGTGATCGTTGTTCATGTCGGACATCGACGCGATATCTATCGTTGAGAAGCCCAATACATGGCCGCTCATGTCTAATGACTCCAGTACCGCCACCCCTGACTCTCTGCCTGCCCTGACGTCGGACCAGAGCCAGGCGATGAATGACTTTGCGCTTGCCCTGGCGCAAGCCGTCGAGCGCGACGAAATTGGTCGCCTGATCGCGCGCCACGGTGTCGCCATCCTGCGCGCCCAGCGCTGCGCGCTCTTCAGCTACGATCCTGTCATCGTGCTTCTGCCTGACCTCAGCGGCCAGGCGGTCCCCGAATCTGCTCTTGCTGCGGCTCGCTGGCCGACCACCTTGCCAACGTTCATGGAGCAGGCCGTTCGCGAACGACGCGCCACCACCTGGAGCGGTGTAGAGGGGCCGCTGGACACGGCAGCGCGCGACTTTGTGCGGCGCGCGAAACTCCCGGCGGCCGGACCGTCGGCCGAGGTACGCGCCGTATGCGAACGACTGGGCGCGAGCGATGCCCTCACAGCCCTGTGCGTGCCTCTGATGGCAGGGGGTGAGTTGAGCGGCCTGGCCGTCTTCCACGACAACTACCCTCGCGATTGGCCGAGCGCGGACATGCGTCTAGCCGAACGCCTGGGCCAGTTGAGCGGCGCCGCCCTGCGCACGGCCCGCCGCTTCGAGCGAGAACGCCGCCGCCGCCGCGTCGCCGAGGGCCTGGCCGAGGTCGCCTCGTCGGTGACAGCCACCCTCGACCTGGAAATCATTCTGGGGCACACGGCGCGCTACGCCGCTGAATTGTTGGCCGCGCCCCTGGCCGGCATCGTCGTCCTGGATAAGGCCATCGCCACCGCTCCCAGCGCGCATTTCGGCCCGCCCGCTTACAGCGGCACATGGGCCGAAGGGCAGCGCGCCATCGAAGCGGCGGGCTGGCTGGACCACCTGGCCGGAGGTGAGATCATCGCACTGGCGAACACCGCGACCGAGCGCATCGCGGGCGAGTGGTTTCGCGAGCGTGGCGTGGTGTCCTTACTGCTGGCGCCGCTGGTTCATGAAGACCGGCTGGTCGCGATGCTCGGCGTTGCCTATACCGACAGCCCGCACCGCTTCAGCCGTCCTGAGATCGAGT
>CAZJJF010000279.1:0-5679 GCA_964546245.1 uncultured Anaerolineales bacterium | reverse complement strand
CCATCGGTCTAGACAGGCCCAAAAAATCGTCAAGCCCGGGTCGGGGGGACTTACCAGGGCTTGACGGAGTTTGGGGGACTCATACAGCATACGCGGAGGCAGGACGAAAAGATACGCGGAAACCGATGAAAAAGAAAAATGTCAACGCGATTGGTTGCAGGTCCCCCCAAGAACTCTCAGCAACCCATCGCGTCGACGATATATATAACGCAAAAAGGGGGCGCTGAGAAACGCGCTCAGGACACGAATTTCGCCGTTTAGGAGGCCATTCTTGCCGTTCCGCCGGTCCCTGGGGTATAATGGGGCGTGAGTCGGCCGCGCATGCATTGCTATGTGGTGCTACGTTGGGGCGGAAGTGGCCCTGCCGGGCGGCATGTTGAGGAGTGTCGTGAGTCGATCACGATCGGGCGAGATCGCCCCTGATTCGGAAACGCTACCCAGCCTCTCACTGCGCGGCCAGACGGCGGTGCTGGCGGGCAAGGCCGCGGCGAGCGCCATTCGCGCCCTGGGGCGTGGTGCGGCGACCACCATGCCGGGCCAGGTGGCTCTCCAGGTCGATGCCGATCTGCTGGCCAATCTCGCGGCGCAGTTGCGCTACGGCGTGATTCTGATCGCCGGTACCAACGGCAAGACCACCACCACCAAGATGCTGGCGCAACTCCTGGAACAGCAGGGCTATAGCCTGATCACGAACGCCAGTGGCGCCAATCTGGTCAACGGCCTGACGGCTATTCTGCTCCAGAGCACCGATTGGCGGGGGCAGGTTCATGCCGACTTTGGGCTGTTCGAGGTGGACGAGGCGACCCTGCCCCACGTGCTGCGGGCGGTGCAGCCACGCGCTCTGGCGCTGCTGAACCTGTTCCGCGATCAGCTCGACCGCTATGGCGAGGTGAACATGGTGGCAGATCTGTGGCGCACTGCCATCTCACTGCTGCCGCCAGAGACGCTGCTGGTTGTCAATGCCGACGACCCGACGGTGGCTGCTCTGGGCCTGGGAGTGCCCGCGCGCACGTTCTATTTTGGCCTGGGTGATGCGCGCCTGTTCAACGACGAAATCGAGCACACGGCGGACTCGATCTACTGCCCGGCGTGTGACGTGCGCCTGCACTTCGACGGTATCTACTACTCGCACCTGGGCGTATGGCGTTGCCTCAACTGCGGCCTGACCCAACCACCCCTCGACCTGGACAGCCAGGGTAAGCAGTTCCCCTTGCCGGGGCTTTATAATCGCTACAATACCCTGGCGGCGCTGGCGACGGCGCGCGCCCTGGGGGTGGCGGGGCCGAACCCAGACGCGGCCCTGCGCGACTTTCGCCCGGCCTTCGGCCGCCTCGAGGAGTTGACGATCACGGGGCCAGATGGGCGACCGCATAGGGCGCGCATGGTGCTTGCCAAGAATCCCACCGGCTTCAACCAGAGCCTGCGTCTGCTCAGCGAGTTCCCTGGTCAGAAGGTGGTGGTGCTGGCGCTCAACGATTTGACACCGGATGGAACTGATGTATCCTGGATTTGGGACATCGATTTTGAGCATCTGGTGGGGCAGGCGAGCGTATTGGTGGTGACGGGTATTCGCGCCTACGACATGGCTGTGCGGGTCAAGCACGCCGGCTGGGACGAGGCGCGCGCGCCCATGTTCGTCACCGAGGACCTGGCGCAGGCTATTGACAGGGCCATCGAGGCGCAGGGACCACATCAGGAATTGTTCATTCTGCCGACTTACTCGGCCATGCTCGATATCCGCGGCCTGATTCGCGGCGAGAGAATCTTATAGCGGGCACACTGTCGCCCACGACAAGGACTCATTCATGCGACGTTTGACCATCGGCTGGCTCTACCCACGCCTTATGGGAACCTACGGTGACCGGGGGAACATTACCACCCTGGTCAACCGCGCCCGCTGGCGGGGCATCCAGGTCGAGGTGCAGCAGATCGAACTGGGGGCATCGGAGCGCGCTATCAGTGGCTGTCATTTGCTGTTCATGGGTGGCGCGCAAGACCGCGAGCAGAAGATCGCCGCTGTCGATCTGCGTTTGCGCAAGGGACCAGCCCTGCGCGCCGCCGTCGCTGACGGTGTGCCCGCGCTCTTCGTCTGCGCCGCCTACCAGTTCATGGGCCAATACTACCGCCCCGCCGAGGGGCCAGACCTCAAGGGCGTCGGCCTGTTTGACCTTGTGACTCACCATCCGGGCGTCCACGTGCCGCGCTGTATCGGCAACATCGCCATCGAGCTGGCCCCCAGCCTGGCCGCCTGGGAGATGCCGACGCTGGTCGGCTTCGAGAACCACGGCGGCCGCACCTACTTAGGCAGCAAGTCAGCCCCTTTGGGATCCGTCCTTGCCGGCTACGGCAACAACGGCGTCGATCGCACCGAGGGGGCTGTCGTCAACAACGCCTATGGCTGCTACCTCCACGGCCCCGTGCTGCCCAAGAATCCCCACTTCGCCGACCATCTGCTGCGCCTGGCCCTGGCCCATAGCGCGCAGGATACCAGCCTGGCCCCCCTCGACGACGACCTGGAGTGGCAGGCGCACACTGCCGCGCTACGCCGCGCTGGCGTCCGCGAGCCGCAGCCGACCGCCGCGCCGGAAGCGGAGCCGCGCCGAGGGCTGGCCGATATCCTGCCCTGGCCCGGCCGCCCACGCGAGCGGGGTAAGGTGGCGAGTTAGCTCCGTTTCCTCGCTGAGTCTACCCCCATAGCCCTGGAGCGCCTCGCCATGTCCACCGAGAAGCCCAAGCCTGTCCAATCGCTGCTGATGGCGAGTCGCTACGCCGTCTTGTTCGCCGTCATTGGCTCGTTCATCGGCGCCGTCGCGGTGCAGGTCTACGGCTTCTGGCTGGCGGTCGGCCTGGTTCTCACCATGATGAGGACGGGCGTGGCTATCGACGTAGAGTCGGCCAAGTCTATCTCAGTCTCCTTCGTCGTCCTGATCGACTTCTTCCTGATCGGCGTCCTCCTGTACATCTTTTCCATTGGGCTTTATCAGTTGTTCATCGCACCGGACAAGCGGCTGCATGGGACCATTGTGGTGCATAACCTGGAACAACTGAAGGAGAAGCTGGTTGTCACCATCTCAGTGCTGCTCCTGGCTAGCTTCGCCGTCGCGGTCGTGGATTGGCACGGGGGCTGGGATATTCTCGCCCTGGGTGCAGGGATCGGCCTGGTGCTGCTGGCGCTGGCAGCCTTGCGCTTCGTCGGCTTCTGGCACGAGGAGCATGTCGCACAGCACGGGGATGACAGCTCGACCGACGAGATGTAGCGCCGCCTGTCGGCTGGCGGCGCCTGCCTCTGCCATGGCGTCGGCTAGGTGGCGGCGCGGCGTCAGGCGAGGCTGGCCTGGCAGTGCGTCAGGTCCACCGCCTGCGGGCCGGCGGGGGTGTAACTCGTGATAACCGACGGGACGCGGAAACCCGCCTTGCCCTCGTAGACAGCGCGCAGAATGTCAAAGTCGGGCGCGTCAACGGCGGTAAGGTCGGCGACGTGGTCCAACATTGCCATCTGGTCGGCGCTCAGGCCGCCGGGCGGCTCCTCGCACAGGCCCCAACTATCCCACGGCAGCAACTCCATCTTGTTGAGGGCCGCCACGTCGCGGACGAAGTCGCCCCGCACGAACCACAGGCCGTGCATGTCGGCGATGCCGAAGGTGTCGGGGTCGGCCTCGCCCTGGCGGCACAACCGCCATGCCTTGCCGCCGACGATGAACTGGTCGCGGGGCACGTCTAGCGGGTCAAAGGCCAGATTGAGCTTCGCCTGCTGGAGGGCGTCGAGTTGGGCATCGACCAGCCGCCAGCGCTGCTCCAGTCCGTCCCATACCTCGGCTACCCAGTGGTCCTCGTAGTGGCCGGGCATGAAGTAGCGCCCAAAGCCGCAGCGGGCGCGGGCGGGTACGCCCTGGTGGCGCAGGATGGTCGTCAGCAGGACGCTGAAGTCGCGGCAGTTACCCACCAGGCGGCGCTGCGGCGGGCGCACCTCGGCCAGCGAGCGGGGGTCGAGGGTGAGGATCTGCTCGATCTGGCGGTCGACACGGCGCAGTTGCACCTCCGCCTGGCGCTCGGCTGAGAGTTGTACGCCGTACTGGTCGGCCCAGAAGATGTGAATCATGACGCCCTGCACGACACGGCACAGGTCGGCTACGCCAGTGGGCAGCTCGTCGAGGGCGGCGGCGTGGGGGCCAGGCTCCGTCATCGGGCCGGGAGTGGCGTAATAGGTGTGTTCGAGGCTCATCCGACTCTCCTAGCTGTCAGCCGCGGACCAGAAAGGTGAGGTCAGGTCGACGCTGCGGAAGATGGCCTGCACTTCAGCTAGCGAGCGACCATGATAGTCGGGGGACAGGCGATTGGCATACCACGCCTGAGAGAGACGCCATACCTGCGCCACGGGGGCCACCGCGCCGCGCGTGACCTGCCGCGCCGCGCACCACTCGTCGACTTGCTCTTCCGACTGGAAGAGAAGCATCGTGGCTCAGGTATAGACGAGGTCGTCGTACCAGGCGCGAAAGGGAACGAGGAAGTGAACCACCGCGTCGCTTGCCACGAGGCGGTCATCGTGCACGACCAGGCTGAGGGGCGTCCCGCTCGCGGCGCAGTGGGTGTTGATGGTCGCGTCGGTGTGCAGCGCGGCCGGGATACCCAGCGCATCCCAGGCGCAGTTGGCCCAGTAGTCCAGACCCTGGGCGCGGACGCGAAAGTCTGTCGGTATGGCCGAGAAGGGGTTCGCCATGCGGACGGAGGCGCTGTCGCCGTCCAACCATAGCGCGTGGCGCGCGTGTAGCTCGCGATACAGGTTGGCGGCCTGCGTCGATGGGATGCCGAAGCGGGCAGCTGTGTCGCTGATGCTCGGCGGACGCGCCGTCAGCGCGAATCGCTCGTAGACGAAGGCGCGGACTTGCCAGATGAGAGGGTCGTCAGCCAGGGGCGCGGGCGAGGGGTGAGACATACGGCATCCTCCCGGTAGCCATAGGGCGTTGAGCGAAGGATAGTCCCGCGCGCCGCAACGGGCAAATGGATGGTGCGTATTCGGTCCAAACGTGTTGGAGGTGGCGGTGACGTCAGGCGAGGGACGCACGGAGGGGCGACTGCGCGAGGTAGCGGCGGTGTTTCTGAAGCTGGGAACCATCGCCTTCGGCGGCCCGGCGGCGCACATCGCGATGATGCGCGACGAGGTGGTCACACGCCGGGGCTGGGTGACCGAGGCATACTTCCTGGACCTGCTAGGCGCGACCAACGTCATTCCCGGCCCCAACTCCACCGAGATGACCATCCATCTTGGCTATCAGCGCGCCGGGCGCAAAGGATTAGTGGCGGCGGGCGTGGCGTTCATCCTGCCCGCTTTCCTGATTGTGCTGACCATCGCCGCGCTGTACGTCCGGTACGGCGCGCTGCCCGAGGCGCGCTGGCTGCTGTACGGCATCAGCCCGGCTATCCTGGCTGTCGTCGTGCAGGCCCTGTGGAGCCTGGGCAAGACGGCGGTGCGCGGCCCGCTGACGGCGGCGGTTGGCATGGGTGGGCTGATCGCCTACTTCCTCGGTGTCAACGAGATCGCGATTCTGGCCGTCGGCGCGCTCGTGGTGTTCGCAGCGCGGGGCATCGCCGCCGGGCGGGCCGAAGGGTGGCTGAGGGGTGGGGGGTGGGTTGGCCCCGGCGCGCCGTCACTATGGCAGGCGACGGCTATGCTGGCCCAGG
>CAZJJF010000278.1:0-5685 GCA_964546245.1 uncultured Anaerolineales bacterium | reverse complement strand
TAACCATCTGGTCGCCAAGGGGGCAGACCAGCCGCTGTTTGGTCGTTTCCAGCCGCCAGAGCGCCCCTCCGACGCCCCGCGCCTGGCTCAGGCGCAGGCGCTCGCCCGCTGGGTCGCCGACCTGCTGGCCCGCGATCCCGAGGCGAACGTGCTCGTCATGGGCGATTTGAACGATTTCGAGTTCTCGGCCCCGCTGCAGACGCTTACGGCGGCCGGGCTGACGAATCTGACCACGACGCTCCCCGAAGGCGACCGCTACAGCTATGTCTTCGAAGGTAATAGCCAGACCCTCGACCAGATATTAGCCAGCTCGCACCTGATGCGGACGATGTCGCCCCAGTACGACATCGTGCATCTCAACAGTGAGTTCGCCGAGCGCGAGAGCGACCACGACCCGGCCCTCGTTCGCCTCACTGTCCCACGGGCCGCGATCCCCGCGCCGACGCCCAGCCCGGTCGCGCGCGCCACGTCAACACCGCCGCGCATCGACTGGCGCGACGCCGGCGACTGGCTGGGGCGGACAGTTACCGCTGAGGGCGTGATTGTCGCCACGCGCAACACGGGCAAGGTAACGTACCTGAACTTCAGTCCAAACTATGCGACGGACCTCAAGATTGTCATTTTCCCCGCCGAGGCGGCGCGCTTCCCTCGCCCACCCGAAGAAATGTACAAGGGCGTGCGGGTGCGGGTGACGGGATTGGTCCAGGAGTACAACGGCGCGCCGGAAATCATCGTGCGCCTGCCATCACAAATGGAGATTGTACCTTAACGAGCATTTGCATAACACACCGCGCTTTGCTATCGTTGTCATAGGTAGGGAAGCGCGGCAAGCGGGCCGTGGAGGGGGCAGCCATCGGCTCGTGCGTTTCAGGACCGTCTTCCCTGGGTTGGTTGGAAGGAAGGTGTTGGCTCATCACCCCGCCCCTGGCGGGGCCAGGAAGGGAGGTAATTGATGGACCGGAAATTGTGGGGACGCCGGTTTGGTCTGGCGCTCGTGCTCGTCCTTAGCCTGCTGATCCTGGGGACAGCCGTGAGCTTTGCCGCGCCGGCCGAGAGTTCGAACGACTGGTGTAATGGATACGTTGTACGCTATGGCAACACCCTGTCCGGCATCGCCGCGCGCTTCGGCGTATCGGTGCATGCTCTGGCCTCGTACAATGGCATCCACAACCCGAACTTCATCCGCGCCGGCCAGTGTCTGTACATTCCGCCCGCTGGCTACTACGGCTACAAGCAGCCATACTATGGCTATCAGGGAGGCCACTGGATGTGGATGCCCGGCCGCTGGGTCTGGGTCCCATATCGCTAATTCGCGCTTGCTGAGGTGAGGATTGGCTTAGGTGCACGCCGGCGCCAACGCCATGTGACTGTAGACTGACTCTGCCCCCTTCCTTCCCTTCCATCGGGTGACGGGCGACGCACTAAGCGTCCGTCACCCCTTATTCTTCGTTTCGCCCTCGTGCGCGCATCCCCTATAATTTCGGCATGCCACGATTTCTTGATGCGATTCTCGGCCTGGCCCTCACCCTCGTGCTGAGCGGCTGCGCGGCGACCGCGCCAGCGGCTCCACCCCCCGTCTACGTGGCGCTGGGCGCGTCGGACAGCGTCGGCATCGGCGCGCCTGACCCGGCCCGCGACGGCTGGGTTCCCCAACTCCAGCAGCGCTTGCCGCCGGGCGCGCGCCTGGTCAACCTCGGCGTCAGCGGCGCGAAGATCGCCGACGCCGTCCAGCAGCAGCTACCCGTCGCCGCTGAGCAGCGCGCCGACCTGGTCACCATCTGGCTGGCCGTCAACGACTTCAATGCCCGTGTGCCCCTCGACCGCTATGAGCGCGACCTGGACCGCCTGCTGACGGCCGTCCAGGCGACACAGCCCAGGCGCGTGCTGATCGGCAACATTCCCGCCCTGGAGCAGATTCCCGTCTACAGCGTCGCGGGCGTGTCGCGCCAGCAGTTGCAGGCTGATGTGGCCCGCTGGAACGAGGTCATTGCCCGCCAGGCCGCCCACCACGGCGCAACTCTGGTCGACCTGCACGACGGCTGGACTGAACTGGCAAGCCACCCTGAGTACGTCAGCGGCGACGGCTTCCATCCCAGCGCGGCGGGCTACCAGCGCCTGGCGGACATTTTCTACACCACGTTGCAGCAGAGTGGCGGTCTTGACTGAAACGTGAGAGAAGAGCGTGGCGATTCAGAGATGAAGGGCGGCTCTGCTCACGTTTCACCCATCCCGAATCACGGCGAACCCTGGAAAGCAGTGTCTCTTGGCTGACCTAACTCCCGACCTGATCGTCTCCGCGCGTGGCCTGGTACGGCGCTACTACATGGGCGAGGTGATCATCGACGCCTTGCGCGGTGTCGACTTCGCGGTGCAACGTGGCGAGATGGTGGCCCTCATGGGGCCGAGCGGCTGCGGCAAGACCACCCTGCTCAACTGCCTGGCGGGCCTGGATGCCCCCGACGGTGGTGAGGTCGCCATCGAGGGCGCACTCCTGTCCGCCATGGACGACCGTCGGCGCACTGCCTATCGCGCCCGTCACATGGGTTTCATCTTCCAGGCCTACAATCTGCTGCCGGTCCTCAACGCCGTCGAGAACGTCGAACTGCCCCTGCTCGTCGGGGGCGTGGCGCCGCGTGAGGCGCGCCATCGCGCCCTGGACGCCCTGGCGGCGGTGGGCCTGGCCGAGCGCGCCCAGCACGCCCCCACCCAACTCTCCGGCGGTCAGCAGCAGCGTGTGGCAGTCGCCCGTGCCCTGGTCACCCGGCCGGCCATCATCTGGGGTGATGAGCCGACCGGCAACCTCGACTCGGTGGCCGCCGACGACGTTATGGACCTGATCGGCGACCTGCACCGCCGCGCGGGGCTGACCGTGGTCCTGGTCACCCACAGCCGCGACATCGCCGAGCGCGCCGACCGCATTGTCCACATGCACGATGGGCGCATCGTGGGCGCGGAGCCAGGCCGCATGGGGCTGACCTCGCATCCGACGGTCGCAGCGCGCCCCTAGCTGACCATGCAGACCTTGTTTGGCATCCCCATCGATGCCCTCGCCGCCGTCCTGGCGGGCCTGACCGTCGCCGCTACCGTGGTCATCCTGCTGCTGGCCGCGCGCAACCCGGTCCTGGTCAAGTTGGGCATCCGCCACATTCCACGCCGCCGCGCCCGCTCGGTCCTTATCGTCATCGGCCTGGCCCTCAGCACCACCATCGTCGCCGCCGCTCTGACCACCGGCGACGCCCTGGGCTACACCCTGCGCGCCCTGGTCACCGGCTCCCTGGGCAATGTCGACGCCGTGGTCGTAGCCTACGGCCAGGGTATGCGCCGTTTCGACCGCCGCGACTTCGAGGGCCTGGCCGACGGCCGCATCCCCACCATCACTGGCGACGACTTCGCCGCTGCCACCGTGGGCGAGGTCCGCGACCTGCTGACCGAGCAGGCTGGCGTGGCCGGCGTGGTCGGGGCAACGCTGCGCCAGTACCCCATCGCCAATAGCGTGCAGCAGGTCGCCTCAGGCGGCGTCAATCTGCTTGCCCTGCCCCCCGACACTCCCCCCGCCTTTGGCGTTCTCGCCACGCCCGACGGCGCGCCCCTGTCCCTGGCGAGGCTCGACGAGGGCGATGTCATTCTGAACACCGCCGCGGCGGGAGCCTTGCTGGCGCAGCCGGGCGACGAGTTGCTCATCTACCGGGGCAGTCAGGCGACGCCCGCCCGCGTCGTCGCCGTCGCCGCCAACGGCGACCTGGGTGGCACGCAGGCGACGGCCTTCGTCAGCCTCCCCTGGTGGCAAAGCATCGAGGGACGGCTGGGTCGCATCAACCAGATCCTCATTGTCAACCAGGGCGGCACCGAGAGTCTGCGCTACAGCGAGGCTGTCGCCAACCGCCTGCGCGGCGCCTTCGTCAACGACGACGCTGCCCGACGCCTCTTCAACCTGCTGGCGACGCCCAACGTCCGCGACGGCCTGCGTCGCAGCCTGCCGACTCAGCCGGACAGCGTCCGCCCGCGCATGGAGCAATTACTGCACGCCCTGGAACAGCCCAGCATGCCCGAGGACTTCAAAGCCCTGATGGGCGATATCCTCGTCCTGGGGCGGTTGCGCTTCGTCCTCAGCGACCTGGCGCCGGGCACGGCCCGTCAGTTCGCCTCGGCCCTGATGAGCCTCAACCGCCTGACGGTGGTCGAGCTGAAGCGCCTCAGCCTGGACATCGCCAGCAGCTTCGCCACCGCGCTGACGTCCACCTTCCTGGTGCTGGGCCTGTTCTCCATCGCCACGGGCATTATGCTCGTCTTCCTCATCTTCACCCTGCTGGCCGCCGAGCGACGCGGCGAACTGGGCATGGCCCGCGCGCTGGGAACCCAGCGCGGCCATCTCGTCCAGATTTTCCTGTTCGAGGGCGCCCTCTACGACCTGCTGGCGTCTTTGTTGGGCGTACTGGCCGGTCTGGGTGTGGCGCTGCTGACCCTCGATCTGTTGGGTGGCTACCTGACCGACTTCAACATCCAGGTCTCGCGCTACGTGGAGCCGCGCTCCCTGGTCATCGCCCTGTGTATGGGTCTGCTGCTGACCTTCATCACCGTCACCATCGCCGCCTGGCGCATCGCCCGTCTCAACGTCGTCGCCGCCGTGCGCAACCTGCCCGACGAAGGGCCGCCGCCGCCCAGCCTCACGCGCCTCGCCCGCCAGGGCCGGCCGCTGGCTCTGGTGCGTGCGCTGCTCACCCGCGGCCCGCTGCTGGTATTGCTTGGCCTGGCCCTGATTCTGGTCACGCGCGCCTCGCCACTCCTGGTCGGCCTGACGAGTCTGGGCTGGTCGCTGGCCATGATCGGCGTCGGCCTCGCCCTGCGCTGGCTGTTGCGCGCGGCCAGCGTGCAGCCTGGACTGGCCGACCGCATCGGCTTCACCGTCGCTGGCCTGGCCCTGCTCCTGTTCTGGGCGCGGCCCATCAGCGGTGCGCGCCTGGCTGACACGCAGCGCTTCATTGGCGGTCTGGAATTGCTGGCCCTATCGGGGCTGCTGATGGTGCTGGGCGCGGTATGGGTCATCACCTACAACCTGGAGCTACTGCCCGCCCTGGTTGGCCGCGCCACAGCCTGGCTGCGTGGCGGCTCGCCCGCCGCGGCCGGTCTGCGCATCGCCGCCGCCTACCCCGCCCGCACCCGCTGGCGCACCGGCCTGGCGATTCTCATGTTCGCCCTGGTCATCTTCACTGTCACCACGGCGTCCATCCTGCTGGCCGGGACGCGCTACGCCTACGCCGACCTGGGGGTCCAGGCGGCCGGCTTCGACCTGCGCGCCGATGTGGACCCGCTGCGTCTGCCTGACCTGCGCGCCGCCCTGGCCGACGCACCCGGCATAGCGCCCGACGCTTTCGGGGCCGTCGGCGGCCAGGCTTCTATCGGCGTCGAAGCTATTGAGCCGGGCGCCATCACCGCGCGCTGGCAATCCAGCCAGGTTCAGGTGGTGGATGAGGGCTGGCTGACCGGCATTGGGGCCAGCCTGAGCCAGCGCGCCCCCGGCTATGCCGACGACCGCGCCGTGTGGGACGCCCTGCGCGCCACGCCTGGTCTGGCCGTGCTTCACGGCAACGCGCTCCAGGCGGGGGCAGGCCAGCGTAGCGCCGTGGATCCCTTCGGGTCGAGCCAGTTTGTCTTCCAGGCCGCCAGCCGCGACGACAGGAGCATCCC
>CAZJJF010000277.1:0-5705 GCA_964546245.1 uncultured Anaerolineales bacterium | reverse complement strand
GACGGCTCGCTGGCCTCGATCAAGATCGACTTCGATGTGCTGCGCGAGCTGTCCAACGTGGCCCGCGACGAGTACGGCATGGGCGGCGCGGTCCAGCACGGCGCGTCGACGCTGCCCGACGAGATGTTCCGCAAGTTCGCCGAGGAGGGCGCCTGCGAGGTGCACCTGGCGACCGGCTTCCAGACCACCATCTTCAACCACCCCGCCCTGCCCGCTGCCATGAAGCAGGCCATCCGCGACTATGTGTTCACCAACCTCCAGTCCGAGCGCGGCGCCAAGGACAGCGACGAGCAATTCGTCTACAAGGCCGGCAAGAAGACCTGGGGTCCGCTGAAGGCCGAGTGGGCTGGCTTGTCCGACGCTGAGCTTGCCCCAATCATGCAGACGCTGGAGGCCAAGTTCGGCTTCCTGTTCGAGCAACTGAACGTCGTCGACACTGTGGACCTGGTCCAGACCTACGTGGCTTCGCCCATCGTCCACAAATCGCTGCCGGCCGAGGATGTGGCCGAGGTAGCAGGCTTCATCGAGACGGCCACCGACCTGGCCGACTGACGACTGACCCGCGCGCGCTCCGCGCCTGGCGCGACAGGCTGAAACCGTGGTGCGGATGCGTCCCCCTGGATGGAACCAGCCAGCGGGAGTCGCTCAACATGTCGCTCGCGGCGGATGGTCACATCCGCCGCGAGCGCGCTATTGGCTATCGCTATGCTCAATCATCCCCACATTAAGCGCGCCGTCGCGCGTCTGACGCCCCTCATCCCGGCCTGGCTGTATCGCACGCTGGTGGGCCTGACCCAGGCGCGCTTCAACGTGGGCGCGACCGGCTGGGTGTTCGACCCCCAGGGCCGCGTGCTGCTCCTCCACCACGTCTATCGCCGCCGCTTCCCGTGGGGACCACCGGGCGGCTGGCTCAAGCCGGGCGAGGCCCCGGCCCCGGCCCTGGCGCGGGAGTTGCGCGAGGAAACGGGGCTGGTCGTGCGCGTCCACTTTCCGTTGTACGTGCAGGCGATGGATGGCGCGCTGGACATCGTCTACCTGGCGACGACGCCCGGCGGTCCGTTACGCCTGAGTAGCGAGATTCTTGACGGCGGCTTCTTCGATCCCGCCGCCATCCCCTACCCCATGCTGTTGCACCACCAGAAGACACTACCGTGGGCCATGGCGGCCTGGCGCGCGCTGCCCGACGCTGCCAGGCAATGAGCGCACGAGCGGCGGGGGCAGGCAGGATTTCCTACCCACCCACGTCCCCCGCGTTCGAGTGCAGCCTGTTCTGTCTGGGTCAGGATGGCGATGTCACGGTCGGCCCTTGGGGTGGGCTTTGCGGCTGGTGAAGCTACTGAGGTCGATGCGGCGCTCGGTGCCGTTGCGGATGCGCTGGATATTGGGGCGAAGGGCGATGACGACGAAGATCAGCTGCGCGATGCCGTAGAGAACGTATTCCCAGGGCGAGTGGCCCAGCCAGGCCAGCAGGATGAGGGTCACCAGGCTCGTGGCGCTGCCGGTCAGCGTACCAACAGAGGCCATGCGCGCGCCGATAAAAGCGCCGAGACCCAGGACGATGGCGGCAATGGCAGCGATGGGGCTGAGGCCCAGCGTGACGCCCATGTTGGTGACGCCACCTGCGCCGCCCTTGAAGTGGATGAACACGGACCAGATAGTGCCTGCGACGGCGCCAATACCGGCCGCTGCCGCCGCCAGGGGAATATCGGGGAAGAGCAGGCGCGCCGCGATGACGGGCAGGAGACCCTTCGCGCCATCCAGCAGCACGACCAGGGCGAAGGCGACAGGGCCAGCCGCGCGGAGCGCGTTCGTCCCGCCGGTTCGCCCGCTGCCAACGGTGCGGATATCCTGGCCGGTCATGAGGCGCACGACAACCAGACCCCAGGGGATGGAGCCGGAGACGTAGCCGATGAGGAGAAAGATGACCGGGATGAATGGCGCCATACGCGCTCCTTTGCGCCGATATCTATGCCGCGGCGTTTCGCCTCGCCGTCGCCCCGAATCATAGCCAAAAGCTGCCTAGTGCGCGAGTCGCTGCTGCGTACATAGTCTACAACACCGGCGAACACAGGAGGTGACGCCCCTGCTGGCGAGGCTTGCGTCGGCGCGCCGTTTCCCTATAATCGGGCGCATGCTACATCGAGCCTGGGTGTCGCTGGTCCAGCGTGGCTTCCACTCGCTCTACACCGTGTTCGCGCCTGGCTATGATCTCGTTGCCTGGGTCGTGTCCAAGGGTGATTGGCAAGGGTGGGGGCAGGCGTCCCTGGCGTATCTAGAGTCAGGACCCATCCTGGAACTGGGCAGCGGCCCCGGCCATTTGCTGCCCCATCTGGCGGCCACCCATTCCCTGGCGGTCGGCGTGGAACTCTCGCCGGCCATGCTGCGCCTGGCGCGGGGGCGGCAGGGCGGCGAGGCGCTGGTTCGCGCCCGCGCGCAAGCCCTACCCTTCGGCGATGCCGCGTTTCACTCCGTCGTCAGCGTTTTTCCCGCGCCCTATATCGTTCACCCCGCTACCCTGGCAGAGATTGAGCGCGTGCTAGGTGACGGGGGGCGGTTGATCGTCGTTGATGATGCGTCCCTGGACGGCGCCGACCCCTGGACATGGCTGGTTAATCTGGCGTACCATCTGACGGCCCGCCCCCTTGCCGAGTCGCTGCTGCCTCAGCGCGCGGCGGCCCATCGGCTGCGGCTCACTCGTCACCGCCACGTCTCGCCTCACGGGAGCGTGGCGGTGCTGGTGGGCGAGAAGGCCGCGTGAGTCACGCGCCGCGCTTGATCATCATTGGCGGGTCGCCAGGCTCGGGCAAGACGGCCCTGGCGCGGGCGTTGGCAGCGCATCTGACCCTGCCCCTCATGTCGAAGGACATGATCAAGGAGAGTCTGTTCGACCACCTTGGTTGGCATGATCGGGCCTGGTCGGCGCGGCTGGGGCGGTCGAGCATCGCCCTGCTGTTTCAGTTCGCCGAGGCAGTGCTGACGGCGGGCCATTCGTGCATCATCGAATGCAACTTTGACCCGCAAATGGGTGCGCGGGATGTGATGGCCTTACACGCGCGCTGCCGCTTTACGCCGATTCAGATCGTGTGCTGGGCCAGGCCTGAGATGTTGGTCGAGCGACTCCAGCGACGGGTGCGCGCCGGGGAGCGCCACCCCGGCCACGTCGAGGCCGACCTCATGCTGACCCCCGCCGATGTACCGGCGCGCCTCGGCCCCTTGGATATTGGCGGGCACATCTTCGAGGTGGACACCACCGATTTTGCCCGCGTCGACTACTCGCGGTTGTTTGGCGAAGTGGCGCGCCTGGTGCGAGCGCCCTGATATGGAGGTTCTCATCCAGCCAGCCAGCTTTGGTCGCTTTCCTGGCTTACGCCTCACCCTCGCTGCCGCTCATGATGCAGGCAGCGTCACGCCGCGCCCCGCTGTGGATACTGTAGGGCCAGCGGCGCGGGCGGCGGTTGGCCTCGCCCCGGCTGAGCCTGAGCCTGTGAGAGTCGCGTGAACAGGGCCGCCCTACGCAGCAACAGCACGCTGGTCCTGGTGGTCCTCGGCGCTCTGACCGCCTTTGGCCCCTTTTCCATTGACACCTATCTGCCCGCGCTCCCTGAGGTTGCCGATGGCCTGGGGGCTTCCATTGCCACGGTGCAGTTGTCTATCTCGTCATTCTTCTTCGGCATGGCGCTGGGGCAGCTGTTCATTGGCCCTATTTCCGACCGCTTCGGTCGCAAGCAGCCCCTGTATATCGGCGTGGGGCTGTACATCGCGGCGACGGTCGGCTGCGTCTTCGCCCCCTCCGCCTCGGCCCTCATGGGGCTGCGCTTCTTCCAGGCCCTCGGCGGCGCGGCAGGCGCGGTCATCTCGCGCGCCATGGTGCGCGATCTCTTCCCGCCCCATGAGACAGCGCGGGTGTTCTCGCTCCTGACACTGGTCATGGGCGTTGCCCCCATCCTCGCCCCAACCCTGGGTGGCGTGCTGCTGGCCGCTTTCGGCTGGCGCTCCATCTTTGTCTTTCTCACCCTCTTCGGGGTATTGGCGCTGTTGGGGGCATGGCTCGTCCTGCCTGAGACGCGCCCCGCCGATGCCTCGATATCGCTAGGGCTGGACGCTGTGCTACGCGGCTACGCCAGCATCGCCGCCATACCCCAGTTTCTGCGCTTCGCCCTGGTGGGTGGCATGGCGTCGGCGGGCATGTTCGCCTACATCGCTGGCTCGTCTTTCGTGTACATCGAGCGCTTTGGCGTTAGTCCCAGTGGATTTGCCTGGATCTTCGGCGTCAACGCCCTCGGCTACGTCACGGCCAGTCAGATCAACCGCTACTGGCTGGCGCGGCAAACACCACCCCACATTCTGCGCCTGGTCCAGCCCGTGCAGTTTGTGGCCGGCCTGTGCCTGCTCCTGGCCGCCTGGCTGGGCATGGGCGGCCTGCCGTTGATGCTCGCCCTCAACTTCATCTTCGTCGCCGCCATCGGCTTCATCGGACCTAACACGATGGCCCTTGCCCTTGCCCCCTTCCGGCGGCGGGCGGGTGCGGCGTCGGCGCTGCTCGGCTCCCTGCAATCAGTCGTTGCCACCCTGGCCGCCGCCGCCGTCAGCGTGCTGCACAATGGGACCATCGTCCCGATGACGCTGGTCATGGCGGCCTGTGGCCTCATAGCGCTCCTGCTGCTCCAGAGCACGCCACGCCACGCCTCCCTGCTTGTCGAGCCTCAGGCGTCGGACTGAGGACGGCAAGATTAGGGGCGCTGCATCGATTATCACCCCTGTAAGGAGATTCCATGACCATCCACATCCCCGCTGCTGACTACGCCATCGTGCATGAGAAGACCGCGCAGGCCATCAACGCGCTGCGCGAACTGGACCTGGGGGCCTGGCTGCTCATGGGCCGCGAGACCCTGGAGATGGCCGACCCGTCGCTGGCCCTCGTCGTCGGCACGACCGTGACCTGGATCTCGGCGTTCGTTATCCCGGCCCACGGCGAGAAGGTTGCCATCGTCGGCACTTACGACGTGCCCAACCTGGAAGGGACGGGCAACTTCGACCGCGTGCTGGACTATGTCGGTTCGCCCAGGGATGCCCTACTCGACACCCTGCGGCAGATCGACCCCCAAACCATCGCCATCAATATCTCTACCTCCGACAAGATGGCCGACGGCCTGACCACCGGCCTGTACCTCAAGCTCCAGGAGTATCTGGCGGGCACACCCTATGCCGCGCGCCTCGTTCCCTCCGACAGGCTCGTTTCGGCGGTGCGCGCTCGCAAGTCGCCCAGTGAGGTCGCCCGCGTTCGCGCGGCCATCGCGACCACCCTGGACGTCTTCGACCAGGTGACCGCCACCCTCAAGCCCGGCCAGACCGAGGCCGAGATACATCGCTTCGTGACCGATCTGGTTGAGGGCAAGGGGTTGAGCATGGCCTGGGATCCCCAGTACTGTCCGACGGTGCACAACGGGGCGCGGCCCATCGGCCATACGACGGCGGGCGAGTACACGGTTACGCCGGGCACGGTGGTCCACATGGATCTGGGCGTCAAGCAGGATAGCTACTGCTCCGACTTGCAACGAGTGTGGTACGTCTCGCGAGGGTCGGGCGACACGCCGCCGGCCGAGTTGGTGCGCGCCTTCGAGACGGTGGTGACGGCGATACAGGCGGGGGCGAAGGTCCTGAAGCCGGGCGTCCTGGGTTGGGAGGTGGACGCGGTGGCGCGGAAG
>CAZJJF010000276.1:0-5708 GCA_964546245.1 uncultured Anaerolineales bacterium | reverse complement strand
ACCCACCGCCGACATCACCCTACGCGGCCATGGCGGGCAGATGAGCCTGGGCCGCCCCACCGACACCCGCTGGCTCGACTTCGGCGGCGAGATGGCCCTGCTCGGCACGCCTGTCGAGCGGCACGGCGACGAGCTGACCGTCGGCCTCGACTGGCTGGCGCTGCGACCCTTGAGCCGCGACTACAGCATCAGCGTCAAGGCGCGCGGCCCCGGCTGGGCGACCCAGGACGACGGTACGCCGGCCGGCGGCGCCATCCCTACCCTCAAGTGGACGGCGGGCATGCGCGTTCCCGACCGCCGCGTCCTGCGCCTGCCCCAGGATGCGCCCGGCCCGATCACCGTCACGGTCAGCGTCTACGATGCCTTTACCGGCGCGCCCCTCGGCGTCCGCGACGGCCGTCTCTTGGAACTTGGTCAGGGGGAAGAAGTCGTCCTCAGTCAAGAATAGCTGCGTCGCGCTTACCGTTCTACCGCCACACCCTCTACCGTCGCCCGCCCCACCTCCGTCAGCGTCGGCCGGTGGTACATGATGATCTCCAGGCGATACACCCCCGGCGTCGCCGCGTCCGGGAGGGCAAGGCGGCGGCGGTCATAGACCGGTTGCCCCACCTGCCACGCGCTCGTCGGGAAGAAGCCGTAGCCCGGCGGCTGGTCGGATGTGGCGACGGTCTGACCCGTCTCGTCCACCAATCGCAACGACACCACGTAGTTATCGGTGAGGGGTGCGTCGGTCCGCCAGGTCAGTCCGACATCGAGGGCGCGGCGGCGCGCGTCAAGCTGCACGTCCGTCAGGCTCACCGTGTCGTTGAGCCGATAGCGCGGCATCGCGGGCGGCCGCGGGCCAGCAGGGGGCAGAACGTAGACCGGCAGCAGATACAGGCGGCCCCGGAAGCGACCCTCGGCATCCACCGGCCCCACCTCCTCCTGGTCCTCGCCCTGCAAGCGTACCCGCAGCCAGTACAGGCCCGGCGTCGTCTCGGCCGGAATCGCCAGGTGGTGGGTCGTCGTGGGCGCAACGGGCACGCGCTCGTTGGCAACCTGCCACGAGACACCGAACAGGTGCTCGGCGGGGCTGACCAGGGCCACATCCACCTGCCAACCAGCGGGGTTAGCCCATGCCAGCGTCGTCGTTAGCGTCTCCCCGGCCTGCACGCCTATCCCTAGCCCGCTGCGTCCCGCCGCATTGGGATCGCTCGGCAGCTTCGGCGCAGGTACATCAGCCGCCCCGTCCAGCCGATACCCCGCCAGCCGCGCCCCATTGGCGAAAGCGACTCCGCCAGGGTTGCCGTGCAGCCACGGCAGGCGGATGAAGTCGGTCGTCTCGGTGCGCAGAGCAGTCGGCGGCGGCTCGACAGGTCGCAGCGCCAGCCCTACCAGCCAGAGCGCGGCCAAACCGACCAGCAGCACGGGCAGCAGCCACAACCAGCGGCGGTCGAGGAGCAGCAGTACGGCGATGACCGCCAGCGCAGCCAGGCTCACCGCCTCCGCCACGCCCCGCTGCTGCGTTTGTCCCTCGCCCAACTCGACCACATGCTCGCCTCGCGGCGCTCGCACCACGGCATAGCCCAGACCGTCAGCGGCTGTCACGGCGACCGGCTGCCCATCCAGCCACGCCTGCTGCCCCGCGAAGGCCAGCAGCGGGAAGGCCACCTCCGCCGTCTCGCTCGCCACTGCCACCCGCCAGCGCCGCCGCCCCTCCATCGTCGCTGTCGCCTCACCTGCCCGCACGACGACAGCGGGCCACTCGCCCGGCCGCATCAGCGGCGCGGTGATATACGGGCGCGGGTTGACGGTGGCTGGTAGATACTCGGCGCGAATCGTCGTACCCACGTTGCCGGTGAACACCTCGTACAGCGCGACCCGCTCGGCCGTCACCTCGCTGTCGGCGACGGGGATGCGCCCCACGTCCAGCCGCGCCAGACCCGCCAGCATCAGCAGCGCGCCGACGACGACCGTCGCGGCCCACGCCGCGCCCGGCGACGGCAACCGCGCCGGCAGCGCTGCAATGACCAGCGCGCCCGCGAAGGCGACGATCGACAGGAAGCGCCACGGGAACTGGGCGAAGGGCAGCAGCGGCACATGGTCCCACAGGGGTTGCGACAGGGGCGTGATAGCGAACACGGCAACGACTAGCGTCAGCAGGATGGCCCCCACCTCCCAGCGCCGCCCGAAGGGCCACGACAGGGCGGCCACGCTACCCGCGACGATCGCCACCGCTTGCGCCAGTCCTATGACAAAGGCCGCGCCGTTGGTCGGGTCGTAGTCGAACAGGGCTGCCGCCTGGACCAGATTAGCGCCCCGGAAGTGGCCGGTGTAGCTAAAGAAGCCGGTCAGGTTCACTTCTAGCTGCACCAGCCCACGCTCAGCCAGGGCAGGGTACCAGAACCACGCGCTGACCGCCAGCCCGAGGGCGATGCCGCCGAAGGCGGCGGCCAGCGGAAGCCAGGCGCGTTCCCGCCCGCGACCGCCGGGGTCCAGCCACACGCCGAGAATATACAGCGCCAGGAAGGGGCTAAAGATGAGGGCAGAGATGTTATGGCTGAGGGTCAGCCCGGCATAAGCCAGCGCCAGCCCGGCCACTGTCGCCGGCGCGGGGTTGCGGACAGCCCGGCGAGCCGCCAGCCACACCAGAGGGTAGAAGGCAAAGGCCCAAAACTCGCCCAGCGAGTCACCGCGCACATATACGTTTACCAGATGGAAGGGCGCGTAGGTGTAGGCAACAGCGGCCAGCAACCCCGCCGCCCGGCTGCGCCACACGTCGTAGGCCAGGGCGTACATGGCCGCGGCAGCAACCAGGAAGCCCAGCAATTGGGTCAGCTTGAGGGGGGCAACGATGCCCAGGCCCAGCCGCGAGAGGAAGGCAGCCAGATAGTAGGGCAGCGGCGCGTAGAAGTTCCAGAAGGGGTAGCCGAGGCCGTAGGCAGCATCGGGCATCCAGCGCACCGGGAAGCCATCGGTCAGCCCGGCCAGCATCTGGTGCAGTCGCACCAGCAGGAAGGGGCTATCGCCCCCCGCCCGCGTCGCCACAAAGCCGGGTTGCAGCAGCGGCCACGCCGCTGGCAAGGCCAACAGCGCGGCCACCAGGGGAAACAGCAGCTGCTGCCACCCCATGCCTCCGCCCCGTCCTGCCTTTGGGAGAGGAGCGGGGTGAGGGCCTGGGGGCGCGCTCGAACTCACAAGCCCCTCAGCCTAACCCTCTCCCAGCGGGAGAAGAGGCCACCGCCCACCCCACCCTATCGGCGGCCTGGGAGTGACCAGGTTCGGCTCAGACGAGCATAGGCTACACATAAGAAAAGGGTGAGGGCTACCCTATTGGCCCGTGGTCCTCTGAGCAGCCCTCACCCCGCGCTCTGTGAGCTATTGCAGCTGTGTCGGCGTCAGCGGCGAGCCGCCGAGCCAGCCCAGCGACGTGGCGATATCGCCGCCATTGGCAATGGTCACCTCACCCGCCTTCGCGAAGGGCATGTCCTCCTTCCACTGCTGGAAGACAGCGCGCTGCGTGCGCAGAGCGTAGTGATTGCCCATATCCTCGACCTTCGACACCGGCAGGCCAAAGACAGTCAGCGGGTCGGCCACCGAGAAGTAGCGGGCCTTGATGGCCGGGTTAGCGTCCAATAGCGCCTGACGCCCACTCACGATCTGCGCCCAGGTGGCGTTGGTCGGGTCGAAGTTCGCCAGCGGCTTGGGCGTCTGGTACTTCTGCAGCAAGGCCGGGTCCAGCCCTGCCTTCGACATCTCGTCGAAGACATTAACCACGGCCACCGTGCCTGTGTCGGGCCGCCACTGGAGAATCAGCTTCTGGAAAGCCTGAGTGAGGAAGCTGTCGCGCTCGTAGCGCTGGGAGATGGGGTAGCCGACCGTATCCACACCGCCCAGACGCTGGAACTCGGTCCAGAACCTGGCCTGCGGGTCGTCCACGACCGCGAAGCCGCCCTGGCCCGCGCCGGTCTGGGTGAAGAAGCGGCCGTTGGAAATGGCGAAGTCCGCGCCCGCGCCGGCCGGCTTGGCCACCGGGGCTTGCGTGCTGGCCGTGCCGGGCAGGGTCACTGGTGGCGGCGGCGCGCCAGGCTTGGCCGTGAGGGCCGGATCGACGAACAGGCACGCATCATCCCAGAAGGAATCGTTGTGCTTGACCGAGAACTCCGGCTGGCCCTTGAAGTACACCGTCACCGCTGGGCCCTGTGAGACGGCGCTAACTGCAAGCTGATGCCAGACGTCGGTCTTGAGGCTCGGCTCGCTCCAAATCACCGTGTCGGGTGGCGGCGCACCCACACCGGCCGGCGTCGCGCCCGTCGGGTCGATACCAACGTACACGCGATACTTGCCGGGTTGCGCGGGATCGGAGACAAATACCTCGCCCGTCCAGCCATCGGCTTCACCGCTATACACCTGCGCCCAGCTGCTGAAGGTGAGCGGCGTACCGGGCGCCACCTGCACCTGCTGGTAGACGCCCGCATCGTGCGTGCCCCACGAGGTGAACCACTTCTGCGAGTAGCGCCCGCTGTTAGCACGGAAGCGCGTCTTCGACAGATTCGTGTCTTCCAGCTTATACTCCGGCTCGCGGTTGTCGCGCTCGTTGCCCCGCAGGAGCCACGGCGTCCAACCATCGGCCACCGCCGATGATAGGCTGGTACCGATGCTCTCCGTCTTGTGCGAGCCTTCCTCAAAGCCCGGGTTCTGCAGCAAGTTGTTGGGGCAACCAATTTGAGCGGGCGGGGCGGCCGAGACGCTGGTGGCGAGCAACGCGCCAAGCGCCAGGACGGCTAGAGCGATGAGAAGGATGCGTGGTCGCATAGTCGTGTACTCTCCGTAGTATGGTCTAGATGATTACTTGCCGGGCGGCGGCGCGATGACCTCAACCTGTCCGAGACGCGCAGCAATACCCGTCGGTTGGCCGGTTGCGTCTACCACGCTCAGGTTGCGCTGGTCGCCCGTGTCCCAGACGAGCACGTCCACGTCGTAGCGGCCCGGCGCCAGGTCCTGGGGCAGCTCTACTTCTGTCAAGCCCCTGATGGTCTGCCCCGGCGGAAAGTTCTGCGCCTGCAAGTACGGCATGCTGGGCGACTGGTCGTGGGTCAGGCGGACCTGCCCGTCTGGCCCGCGGAATTGTAGCGCAATTGAGTATTGGCGGTCCAATTGGCGCGCCGCCTGCCAGTAGAGAATCCAACGCGCCGTCCGTCCCTGGTCGTCCAGGCGATCAGCGCCTACCAGGTTTAGCGCGTCCTCGAAGTGGACATCCAACGGCTGCTGCGGTGTCGGTGTAGCCGACACCGGCGACCAGTCATCCAACTCGTAGCGCACAAGAGAGTAGCCGGGGATGCTGTTGCGCACGAAGGGCGCGCCCTTGCTGCGCCGCGCCAACTCGGTGATGACCATGCCGGTGGGGTCGGCGAACTCGTGGTGCCATAGTACCAGCCACACGCGCTCCGGTCGCGTCGCCAGAAACTGGTTCAACGCCTGCGCCCCGCGCTCGAAGTCGAAGCCTACGTGCATACCCACCCACGGCGTGTCGCCCCGATAGTAGTAGCGCAGCGCGTCGGGCGCGTCCTCCACCAGCAGGATACTGTCGTCGGGCCGCGCCCGCTCGGACAGATACTGGGCCATGCGGCGCGAGTCTTCCTGGCCGAACCAGCCACCCTGGGCTGCATCCCACCCCCGCCAACCAACCCCGACCAGCGCCGCCGCCAGCCCCGCCGCGTACACGAGCC
>CAZJJF010000275.1:0-5723 GCA_964546245.1 uncultured Anaerolineales bacterium | reverse complement strand
TCCGGAGTACGGTCAGGTGTGGGTGATCGAAGACGATGCAGCGACGGTCGGCTATGCGGCGCTGACCTTCGGCTACAGCCTGGAGTATCGCGGGCGCGACGCCCTGGTGGACGAGCTATTCCTGGCCGAAAGCCACCGCGGGCGCGGCCTGGGCATGGCGACGCTGGCCTTCCTGGAGGCTGAATGCCGCCGCCAGGGTATCGCCGCCCTGCATCTGGAAGTCGCGCGCGACAACACCCGCGCCCAGGCGGTGTATCGCGCCGCCGGGTTCTTTAGCCACGACCGGCGACTGATGACCAAGTGGGTGGGAAAAGGAGATTAGGGATTGGAGATCGGAGATTGGGGTAAGCCGTCGGCCCCTCCTGTCAGCCACCGACGGTCATGCCGAGCGAACCATGCCCCGGCGGGCATACGCCAGTGCGACATATGTGCGACTGTCATGCCGACCCATTCGCTACCGCTCAAGGCAGGCTTCGGAGGCATCTCTGCGATAGTTGCCATCGGAGGCCCCTCCTATCGTCGGGGTGACAGTCGAGACTCCTCTTGGGCGCTACCCCGCGCCGTCATGTCCACTCTCCAATCTCTAATCCCTACGCTCTGCGTTCTTCTCCTCGCCCTGCTAGCGACTCTCAGGGTTGTCTCCCCCGCCCACGCCACCGGCCCCTGGCCGACGTTGACGGCCCGCGACGGGCTGGCGACAACGCCTGCCCTGGCCCTGGCATCCACCCCCGACGGCGCGCTGTGGATCGGCGGCCTGCACGGCGTCAGCCGCTGGGACGGCCGCGCCGCTACCACCTGGTCGAAGGCCGACGGCCTCGGCGACGATTGGGTCACCTCCCTGGCCGTCGCACCCGGCGGCGACGTGTGGGCGGGCACGTGGGGCGGCGGTGTCAGCCGCTACGACCCCGCCAGATCCGCCCGTCCCTGGCGCAGCCTGTCCACGGCCGACGGCCTGCCGAGTACGTTGGTCACAGCGTTGGCCGCCGCCCCCGACGGGGGCTTGTGGGTGGGAACCTACGGCGGCGGGCTGGCGCGGATGCAGGGGGATGCGGTCGAGGCAGTACCGGACGGCCCGCCGTCGCCCTGGATCACCGCGCTGACCGTCGCGCCCAACGGCGACCTCTGGGTGGGCACATCGGGCGAGGGCGTCGCTCGCCGCGACGCGAGCGGCTGGACGACCTTCCGCGCCGAGTTGCCCGATCCCGCCGTGCGCTCTCTAGGCGTGGATCGCGCCGGCCGCGTCTACGTGGGCACGGCGACCGGCCTGGCTGTCTACGAGCGCGGGACGTGGCGGAGCTTCGGCCGCGCCGACGGCCTGCCCGACCCCCGCGTGCTGGCCCTCAGCCAGGACGCCCAGGGGACGCTGTGGGCGGGCACGGCGGGTGGGCTGGCGCAACGAGTCGACGACCATTGGCAGGCGGCCCCCGCCGACGCCCTGCCCTCGCGCTACGTGACGGCCCTTGCCCCCTACAGCGGCGCGTCCGACGCGCCCCAACTGGCTGTCGCCACGCCGGGCGGCGTCAGCCTGCCCGCCAGCCAGATTCCCCCACCGCCCCAACGCCTGCCCGTGGTCTTCGTCCACGGCTGGCGCGGTCCACCCTTCGCCACTGTCTACGACTCCGAGGCGCGTTTCCTCAAGACCTGGCTGGCCGAGCGCGGGCAGGCTATCTATTACGCCCAGGGCATCGACTCTAACCAGCCGCTGTACACCAATGCCGCCGCCCTGCGCGATGCCATCGCCGACATCAAGCGCCAGACCGGCGCGGACAAGGTCCACCTGGTCGGCCACTCCATGGGCGGCCTCGTCTCCCGCGCCTATCTGGAGTCTGGGCTGTACCAGGACGACGTGGCGAGCCTGACCACCCTCGGCTCACCCCACGCCGGGGCCGACCAGTGGCGCGATTACCTGCTGCGCGAGATTGGCCCTGGCGGCAGCCGCGAACCGTCGGCGCGGGAGCTGCTACCGGAGAGCGTCGCCGTGTTCAACGGCCTCGGCCAGCGACCCGCCGACGTGCCCTATTACCTTCTCGGCGGCGACATCACGGCCCGCGAGGGCCTGGAGAAGCTCGACTTCTGGCCGCCCACCGACGGCATCGTGACCCAGTGGAGCGCGCTGTCCCTCGACGGCCCCGGCGTGACGCGGCTACCCACCCAGGACCTGCACGGCTGGGGGGCGGGCAGCATCGCGGCGGGCCTCCCCTCCTACCCGTGCCCCGCCCACAACTCCCGCGCCTAACTGCGTGCCATCTTCGACGGCCAGACGCCCCGCGTCCCGCCCGACGCGGGGCGGATTCTCGCCGGGCTGAGTCGCCCCACCCCCCCGCCCCGCACCCCCTATATCAGCGGCGAGCTGCGGCCCGGCGCAACTGTCACCGCCACCCTGACCCTGGACGCCGTGCCCAACGCGCGCATCCTGGCCCTATGGCAGCGCGGCGACGTGACCACGACCCTCACCGCGCCCACCGGCGCAGGGTATCGCGAGCGGAGCGGCGACGGCGTGGACTACTTCGGCTTCGCCACCGACACCTTCGCCAACGTGGCCGCCTATCGCCTCGACGAGCCGACGCCCGGCCCCTGGACGTTGACTCTGGAGGCCGCCCCCGACGCCCGCCCTACCACCTACGGCGTCTACGCCGAGATGGGTGGCGAGCCTCGCCTGGACGTGACCACCGACGCCCCTGTCTACGCCCCCGGCGCGCCCATCCGCCTGGCGGCGACCCTCTCGCCCGCCGCCGAAGGGGCCACCGTCACCGCTGACCTGTATGACGGTGGGCGCATCGCGGCGCGGCTGGGCCTGCGCGACGATGGTATCGGTGAGGATGACACAGCAGGGGATGGGGTGTATCATGGGGTCATCGCCGCGCCCAGCGCCGCCGAGGTCTACCCGATTCTGGTCACGGCGCGCGGGCCAGACGGCGCGTTCGAGCGCGGCGCAGCGGCGGTGGTCGCCGTGCGCTCCGACCGCGCCCGCCTGGCGGGACCGGCCACTCTGCGCACCACCACTGACGGGGTGGTAGTCGATGTGCCGGTCGAGACGCACGCTCCGGGGCCCTTCGCCGTGGCTGTACGCGCCCAGTCAGGCGACCGGGAAGCCCGCGCCGTGCTGCCGGCGACGCTGCGCGCCGGGCCGCAGATGGTCGCCGTGCCGCTACGCGGGGTGAGCGGCGACGCCGTCGTCACGAGCGTGACGTTGTACGACGCGGCGACGGCCCTGATTCCCATTGACCAGAGCCGATAATCAATCGCAAGGAGCCGAGCATGAGCTTTGGGCTGGACGGAAAAGTCGCAATTGTGACGGGAGCGTCGCGGGGCATCGGGCAGGCCATCGCCGAGACCTATGCCCGCGAGGGCGCAAAAGTCATCGTGTCGAGCCGCGATCTGGCCCGTGTCGCGCCGGTGGCCGAGGCCATCCAGGCGGCAGGCGGCGCCGCCCTGGCCGTGGCCTGCCATACTGGCGACGAGGCCCAGGTCAAGTCCCTCGCCCAGGCTGCCCTGGACAGCTTCGGGCGTATCGACATCGTGGTCAACAACGCGGGCACGAATCCCTACTTCGGGCCGACCCTATACGCCGACGACGGCCTCTGGTCGAAGACGCTGGACACCAACGTGCTGGGCTACATGCGAGTCATCCGCGCCGCCGTGCCCGCCATGCAGCAGGTCGGCGGCGGCAGAATCATCAACGTCGCATCGACGGCGGGTATCACTCCCATGCCGGGGCTGGGGGTGTACGCCGTGACCAAGGCGGCCGTCATTCACATGACGAAGGTCCTGGCCCAGGAGCTAGGCGGGCTGAACATCCAGGTCAACGCCATCGCGCCCGGCGTCATCCGCACCCGCTTCAGCCGCATGTTGTGGGAGACGCCGCAGATTTCGGAGCGGGTGCTGCGCGGCACACCCGCTGGCCGCATCGGCGAGGTCGAGGACGTGGTGGGCGCGGCCCTCTACCTGGCGTCGCCCCTGTCCAGCTTCACCACCGGCACCGTCATGGTCACGGACGGCGGCGCGCTGCTGGGCAGCGTCGAGGGATAGCGGAACCGCTCGCGGCGGATGTGACCATCCGCCGCCGCCAGAGGCGCTGGTTGTGGCCATCCCACGCAAACGTCACCATAAAGGAGCTAATCATTATGGCCGGCATGAATAGCAAGAGCAAGGTGGGACTGGTGGGGACAGGCATGGTCGGCGCATCCTTCGCCTACGCGCTGATGCAGCGCGGGCTGGCGAACGAGTTGGTCATGGTGGACGCCAACCGTGGCCGCGCCGAGGGCGAGGAGATGGACCTCAACCACGGCCTGCCCTTCGTGCGGCCGATGCAGATTCAGGCCGGCGACTATGCCGACCTGGCGGGTGCAGCGGTGACAGTGGTCACGGCCGGCGCGGCGCAGCGACCGGGCGAGACACGGCTGCAACTCCTGGAGCGCAACGCGACCATCTTTCGCGCCATCATCCCCGCCATCGCCCAGGCGAACCCCCAGGGCATCATCCTCATCGCCACCAACCCTGTCGACATCATGACCCAGCTGGCCGTCGAGATGAGCGGCCTCGACCCGCGCCACGTCTTCGGCTCGGGCACCATCCTCGACTCGGCGCGCTTCCGCTACCTGTTGGCCGACCACTACGCCCTGGACCCGCGCAGCGTCCACGCCTACATCATCGGCGAGCACGGCGATAGCGAGCTGGCGGTGTGGAGCCTGGCGAACATCGCGGGCGTGCGCCTGCGCGACTTCAAGTCGGCCACGGGCAAGGGCTACGACGAGGCCGCCCTGCAACGCATCTTCGAGCAGACCCGCGACGCCGCCTACGCCATCATCGAGCGCAAGGGCGCGACCTACTACGCCATCGGCCTCGGCCTGCTGACCATCGTGGAGGCCATCGTGCGCGACCAGCATACCGTGCTGACCGTGTCCAGCGTCATGACCCGACAGTACGGTGTGTCAGGCATCTGCATCAGCCTGCCGACCATCGTCGGCGCCGACGGCATTGAGGAGGTGCTGGAGCCGCCGCTGAGCCGCGAGGAGACCGAGCAATTCCGCCACTCGGCCACCGTCCTCAAGCAGAGCCTGGCCCAGCTACACGAGGGGGGGAAGAAGTAGACGCGGCGCGGGCCTTGCCCTGCTGGTCGCCCAGATAGACCGGGATGGGACGAGGGGCCAACCCGATAGATTCTGAAACCCTATTAGGTCGGCCTGAATCGAACAGGTGTTTGACCTTCGCCCCGCCCTGGACTACACTTCACGCTACTTATGTCCGTGATGACGCCGGAGGCGAGGATGGCAACGCAACCGAAGCCAACTCTGACACCGGAAGAGTACCTGGCGTTCGAGCGCCAGGTGGAATACCGGAGTGAGTACGTCGACGGTGAGATGGTCGCGATGACGGGTACGTCCAGCGCCCATAATCGCATCACGCGCAATCTCATTCGTCGCCTTGATGAAGCCCTCGAGGATGGCCCCTGTGAGCCGTTCGTTGTCGAGATGCGGGTGCGCATCCTGCGGCGGCGCTACTACTACCCCGACGTCGTCGTGGTGTGCGGCGAAGCCGAATTCGAGGATGACGTGCTAGATACGCTGCTTAACCCTACGGTCGTTTTTGAGGTGCTGTCCAAATCCACTCAGAACTACGACCGTGGGGAGAAGGCCGAATTCTATCGCGCCTTGCCGAGCCTGCGCGAACTGGTGTTCGTGTCACAGTACCGAGTGCATGTCGAACATATGGTCCGACAGGCT
>CAZJJF010000274.1:0-5724 GCA_964546245.1 uncultured Anaerolineales bacterium | reverse complement strand
GAGCGGTGGACGCCGGCCACCGCGTCCGGCTGGCTGATGACCAGATAGTCGTTGCAGCCCCAGGTTGCGTCGCCGCCGAAATCGGCCGCCGACAGGTTCAGCAACTGCAACGACGTGCCCATCGCGCCGTCAAAAATCAGCACACCCTGCTGCAACGCTTCCAAATACCGTGATGTCAGTTTGCTCATCGATTCACCCTCCGCCCCTACATTTCATCCATGATAAGTGCGAAACGCGCCCCTTCTGCGTATAGAAGAGGCGCGACCACGACGACATGACCGCTCTCATCTTCCAGATGTCTCTGTCGGATTTGGCACCCACCGACGACCGAGGACGTTCATCGCCCCCAACCGGGGTTGCCGAGGCTTCACAGGGCCGGTCCCTCCGCCTCTCTGGATAAGAGCCGCTATGGAATTGTTCCAATACTATAGCGCAAAGCGCCCCTCGCGTCAAACTAGATTGGCAGGCGCGCGTGAAATCCAGTTGACAGTGGCAGGGCGTCGTGATATAGTCGCGGGCGCGCAGGCGACCCCGCCAGCCATCCTAACACCGACACACCACAGACGAGGCGTCGTGACGACCAACGACTATCATTTTGTCACCCACTGGCGAATGCGTAGTACCTGCGAGGAAATCACCGAAATCCTACACGACGCGCCAGGCCTGACCCGCTGGTGGCCGTCGGTCTACCTGGACGTTCAGGTGCTTGAGGCAGGGGATGAGCGCGGCATCGGCCGCGTGGTGGGCCTGTACACGAAGGGCTGGCTGCCCTATACCCTCCACTGGCGGCTACGCATCACCGATAATCATAACCCCTACGGTTTCGGCTTCGACGCCGAAGGTGACTTTGCAGGGCGCGGCGAGTGGCGCTTTAGCCAGGACGGCGAGTGGACGGCTATCAGCTACGATTGGCGCGTCCTGGCGGAGAAGCCCCTGCTGCGTTATTTCTCCTTCATTCTCAAGCCCATCTTTTCGCGCAACCATCACTGGGCCATGCGCCAGGGCGAGAAGAGCCTTGAGTTGGAGCTGCGCCGCCGCCACGCCAGGACCGCCGCCGAGCGCGCGGCCGTGCCCCCGCCCCCACCGACCACCTTTGCCTGGCTGCTGCCCAGACTGCGCGCGGGCAAGAGCCTGCCCTCGCGCAGCCGCCTCTAGCAGCGCTCTGAGAGAAGCTCGTACGGGCGGGGGCGGATGGCCCCTGCCCGCGCCAACACAAAGACCACAAGGCGCTAAGAAGGCGGGGGAAAGCCCGTTCTGCCTTGTGGTCTTCGTCGTCTAGGAGCGATGGCCGACAGCGGACCTCGCCGGGCCGCCGGCTATGGGCGAATGGGCAGGCTCGGCGACTGCTGCGTGCGCGGACGCTCTTCGAGGGTCAGCTTAACCTTCTGCGTCTGGCCGTCGCGCAGGATGGTCAGTTCGACAGTCTGCCCCGCGCGCGCCTTCGTCGTCACATAGCGCAGCACATCGTCGAAGTGCTTGACCGGCACACCATCGACGGCGATGATGACGTCGCCGCCGACGGGAACCGTGCCGTCAGGCGTGCGGTTCTGGCTGGTCGAGCCATGGATTCCCGCCTTATCGGCCGGCCCCCCCGATACAATCGAGTCGATATACGCGCCAGCAACCTGCTTGATCTTGTTGGCATCCGCGATGGGTTGGGTGATCGTCACCCCCGACACACCCAGCCACGGCCAGGCATGCCGCCCCTTGGCGATCAGGTCGGGCGCGATCAGCTTGACGATGTTGACGGGAATCGCGAACCCGACGCCGGAATTGGCGCGCGTGTCAGAGCGAATCTGGGCATTGACGCCAATGACACGCCCCGCCGCGTCCATGAGCGGGCCGCCGGAATTGCCCGGATTGATGGGCGCGTCGGTCTGAATGGCATCCGGAATCTGGAACAAGGTCAGGCCCGGGATAGAGCGGCCGATAGCGCTGACGATACCCAACGACATGCTGGTGCCTACGGCGAAGGGGTTACCCATCGCAATGGCAAGCTGACCCACCCGCACCTGGTCAGAGTCGCCCAACTCCAGGGGAATGAGCTTATCCTCAGGTACGTCGATCTTCAGCACAGCCAGGTCAGCATCGGGGTCCGCGCCGACCACGGTCGCTGATACCACCGTGTCATCCCACAGCGTAACCTTGATGGTCTTGCCATCGGCGACGACATGGTTATTGGTGATAATGTGGCCCTGCTTGTCGATGACGAAGCCCGAGCCGGATCCGCTTGGCTGGATGGGCAACTGCTGATTGCCGCCTTCCATTGTCACATCGATATTGACGACGCCGGGGCGAGTGCGGTTATACAGAGCCGCGAGGGCCTGCTCCTGCGCTGTCAGCGTCAAGGGCGCGACGGTAGCGAAGGGCGTCGGCGATGGGCCAAGTGTCGGTGTCGCGCCGGGCGTCGCCGAGGGTAGCGCTTGCAGGCCAGAGCCGCCGGGCGATATCAGCGTCACCTGGGGCATCGGCAGCTGCGGCTGGCCTCCCTGTGACGGCGACCGAGTAGCCTGGCCCTGGGGCCGCGCGTTGGGCGTGGGCGTCGCCGCCGCCGCAGGGGCCTGGCCCCGGCTGGCGGGTTGCGGCGCGGTAGGCTGGGCAGCGACGGGGCGGTTCCCGTCGCGCACGACGGCCATCACGCGTGGAATGGCAAACATAGCTACTGCCACATTGCACATCAGCAATAGCAGGATGACGAGAATCCCTGTAATAATAGCTCCCTGTCGACTCATCTCTTGAACTCCTGTGAGGTCTGGTTTCCCTTGTATAACGGTGAGGCAGTCTGGCTCGATACGTTACGCTACACAGCCATACGCGACCATGAGAGAACTCTCATCATGGCACGCCGGCGACCCGGCCCGGGTCGTCGGCGCGCTTACAGTATAAGCCACTCTGCGACAACGGTCAATCCTCAGCGGCCGCCGTCACTGATTCAGCTGGGGCAAGAACAGGCGGTGGGGTCGCGCCACAAATCGGCCCGCGCCTACACTCACCTCGTCCAGGGCCACGAGGGTGGGGCGCTCTGCGCTCGCCTGATAGACGTTGAAGACGAGCGTCACCGTCTTTCCGCGCCACGCGCCCAGGTCAAGCCAGCGATAGCCCCAGCCTGCGCTGGGATGCCAGAGGCGCTCGATCAGATCGGTGCGCGTCCCACGGTCGAAGACGAGCGCCTCGAAGAAGTCCTGGCCGGGGGCCGTCTCATCGGTGGTCATGCGGTAGGCGAAGGTCAGGCCAACCCCATCCACGTCCGGCAATGTCACGGTCTGACTCAGCGTGGAGTTGGAGCCATTGCCGGGCATGGGCGCGTAATCACGACCGAGCAGGATACCGGCCCCGCTCAGCCCCTGGGGCATAGCCACCACGGGCGTATCGCCCGATAGGGTCCAATCTGCGACAGCGATGGCGAGCGGGTCAAAGCCCCCATTGCGCACGGCGTTAGGCACAGGCGGCAGGCGCAGTTCGATGTTCGTGTCAGTCTCAGCCACGGGCCGAGCCGCCCACGCTCCGTAACCAGGGGCGGTCGCCCCAATCGTCAGGCCCGCCAGCGGGGTATCATCCAGCGCGAAGTTCCCTGACGCATCGGTCGTGAGGGTCGCGTTGAAGTCGGGGGCCGCCACGCTAACCGTCGCATCGGCGATGGGCCAGCCCGCCATGTCGAGCACGCGGCCCGCCAGCGGGCGGGCGGCGCAGGCAGTGAGGGTAACTTCGTCGAGGCGCAGGTAGCTGGCGCGGGCCGCGCCCGGATCGTTGCGAGTAGCAAAGGACAACCGTATGTCTTGCCTCATGTAGGGACGCAGCATGTCCGTGAGATCGAAGCTCTGGACTGTCCAGGGTTGGGTAACGGCGGGGCTGAACTCTTCGAGGGTGGTCAGGATATCATCGCCCACCCATATCTCCACCACCTGGCGGTGGGCGCCGTCTCCGCCGCTCAAGGCGCGCGCATAGCGCAGGCTCAGCCGACCCGCGCTGGCGGGCAGGCGCACCGTCTGCCGCACTGTGGACCACACCTGATACTGCGGCACGCTAATAAGGCCCACGACGGCCGAGCGCGCGCCCTGGTAAGCCTGGAACGGCGAAGTTATCGCCTGCTCGAAGACCCAGTGCGCCTCGCTCTCAAAGCCCGGGTTGGCAGTGAGATTGACGCAGCCATCCGGCTGCGGGGTGGCGGTCGGCCCAGGTGTTGGCGGGGGGCTGGCGGTGGGAGTCGCCGTCGGTGGGGCAACGCTGGGCGTCGCCGTCGCGGTGGGGACAGGGGAGCCGCTCTCGACGATCAGGTAAGGCGCGCCGCCCAGCATGGGGCGCGGATCGCCGACCTGGTTGAAGTTGGTGGCCCCCGGCAGCGTCAGGCTATACGCACCCCGATTGGCATGGACGATCGTCTCGCCCCCCAGGCGGTCGACCCGCACCGCGCTCGTGGCTGTCGCGGGAATGCTCACGACCCGGTCGTTGGCCGTCCAATTCCATACCACCGTCACGCGGCCGCCGTCGGGACGGCGAAAGACGAGCCGCTCGGTCTTGTCGTCGGCCGCGCGGTCGATGGGCGTCGCGCCCTCCAGATACTTCGCGACCACCTGCAAGGCAGCGTAGCCCGGTCGCGGCGCACCCGGCTGAGTGGGATGCGGCTGCGGTGAGCCGGTCGGGTTGCGGAGAAGGCCGAACACCCCCAGCGCGCCATCGATGCCATCATCGTAGAGCTGGAAGTGGAATACCTTATCGACACCCGATGGCGCGTCGGCGCGCACGCGCAATGCATAGGCGGCGTTCTGGATGATGTAGCTGGCCTGATCGTCGGGCGTACCCGTGTACGCGGCGTCAGCTGGCGGGCCTACGGCATCGCCGTTGAGAGGCAGGCCCGTCTCGGTGAGCCAGATGGGCTTCCTGCCAAAGCCTGCCGCCTGGAGGTTGGTAGAAAAAGCATACGACATCTCCAGGGCGTGACGCACGTTGCTATACCAGTGCAGGGCGAAGGCGTCAAAATAGAAGCCATTCGCCGCCTGCGCGGCCTTGTCGGGGTCGGCCTGGGCGGCGGCGGCGAAGGTATCGAACCAGCCAGGGTTGGCCCAGAAAGTCAGCCCGCCGGTCGCGACGGTGGCCGAGGGGTCGGCAAACTTGATGATAAGGTAGGCGGCCTTGAGCATCTGATAGTATTCGGCAGGGGTGCCGTTGAAGAAGCCGCCGAATCCCCCGCCCGCGTGGCCGCAGTCCCAATCTGGCTCATTCCAGATTTCCCAGGCGCGCACGCCCGCCTGGCTCCCCAGGCCGTGCGCCTGAGCCAGCTCGCCGCCCGGCTTGTAGCGCTGGACAGCCGAGTACACGAAGCGCGCCCAGTGGTTGGCCGGGTTGACCATTGTCTGGCCGCCTTGACTGATGAACAGCGGCTCATTCAGGCTGCGCGGGGGATAGGTGTTTGCCGCCCCGCTGCACTGGACCTTCTCGGCTGGCAACTCGCCCTTGTCATAGGCCGCCTTTAGCTCGAACAAGGGCCGCTTGTTGCGCACGTCGGGCACAGGCTGGCCCAACTTGCCCGCGCGCGCGTATGCGTCCGGCGTCGTCAGGAGAATGGCGTTGATGCTGAGACCAGCGTTCGCCTCGGCCAGGAAGGCGGCGTCCTGGCGACTCCAGTCAAACTGACCGGGACTGCGCTCGATATTGGACCAGTAGAAGACCCAGCGATCCCAGCCCGCGCCTGTCGCCACCCCCAGTTGAACACGCTCTGCGCTCGGC
>CAZJJF010000273.1:1272-5728 GCA_964546245.1 uncultured Anaerolineales bacterium | reverse complement strand
CCTCCAGCCCATCGCGGTCTGGCAGCGGGGGGAAGGGGGCGGTGGGGAGAGTCTGGTACCAGAAGGCGGTCGAGGCGATGTCGTCCTGGAGGGGCAGGTAGCGGCCGCCGCTGCGCCAGCCGAGGGCTTGTATTGTGACGCGCAGGTCGCGCTCGAAGCGCACCGGGTCCATGATGTGCCAGCGGTAGAGGCTGAAGCGCGTCTGCGACTGGTACAGGCCATCGGGCCGTAGCACCTGGAACAGGCCCGCGTAGGGGGTGCAGAACTCGCGGTAGCCGCCGTGGGCCTGGCCGACGTCGAAGTTGTAGGAGCCGCAGAAGTAGTCTTCGGTCCCCGTGCCGCAGAGGGTGGGGTAGTCGGTGTCGCCGTCGAGGTAGAACTTGATCTCACCCTCGCCCCACCAGCCGTTGTTGTTGACGCCCCAGGCGATGGACGTACCCACGTAGTGGCCCTGGCCCTGCACGCCGTCGAGGAGGGTGTGAACCGCCTGGTAGGGCAGCGGGTTGGAGCGCCGCCACTGGGCGTGGAAGTAGGCGCAGTCGTCGGGCACGTCGGTCAGGCTGTAGTCCACCTGATAGTACAGGGTCATCGTCCCCTGGTCGCCGCTGTCCAGCGGCTGAAGGTTCTCGATGGTCATGCGACAGCGGCGGCGGAAGGGCATCTCCCAGTAGCAGTTGAACGCGCTGCCAGGGTTGACGCAGACCGGCAAGGACGCCAGTTGTCGGAAGTTGGCGCCGGTGTGGTTGCGGCGGTCGTCGGTCCCCCAGCCGCAGCAGAAGAAGTCGCCCAGGGGAACCTCGACTGACGGCTGCGCCTGGTCGTCCCAGTAGATGCGCAGGATGGTAAACCGCCAGTTGCCGGTGGGCGTCAGCCAGATGTGCTGGATGGCCCCCGGCCCCTCGATGTCGGCCATCTCGAAGACCTCGCCTGGCGCGATGCGCACCGACGGGCTGACCTTCCAGCCGACGCCCAGGTCGCGGGCGGCATACCCGCCGGTGCCCTCCGTCGCCATGCCGCCCCGCCCCTTCTCGCCGCGAAGGTTTTCGGGGCTGAGGGAGCGGGTGCGCGCAGGCGACAGACGCGACAGATTACCGAGATTCATGCCGAGGCCGTTGAAAGGGGTCATGGTGTGTCCTTGCCTGGGTTGGCATCTATTCCCAATCAAGCCTTCTTGTCCTGCTTGCCCTTGCCCTTCTTCTTGTCGCCCTTCGCCTCTGACTCACCGCACTCGGCGACGAGGCTGGCGCGGCTGGCCTGCATGGCCTGGCGGTCCTTGTCGCTGACGGTCGGGAACTGGGGGTTCATTTCCGCCAGTTTCTCGCCGATGATGGCCGCCGCGGCCAGGCGCGTGAACCACTTCTTGTCGGCGGGCAGAACGTACCACGGCGACCAGGGCGTACTGGTATGATTGAGCATGTCCTCGTAGGCGACCATGTAGTCATCCCAGAACTTGCGCTCCTCCAGGTCGCCGGCGTTGAACTTCCAGTTCTTTTCGGGCCGGTCGATGCGCTCAAACTGGCGCTGGCACTGCTCGTCCTTGCCCACGTGGAGAAACAGCTTCAGCACATGAATGCCGTTCTGCACCAGATACTGCTCGTAGTTATTGATCTCGCCGAAGCGCTGCTGCCACAGCCCCGGCCCCAGGGTGTCCGCCGGCAGGCGCTGGCCGGTGAGGAAGGCGGGGTGAACGCGGACCACCAGCGTCTCTTCGTAGTAGGAGCGATTGAAGATACCGATACGTCCGCGCTCCGGCAGCGCCTTCGCGCAGCGCCACAGATAGTCGTGGTCGAGTTCCTCGGCTGAAGGCGCTTTGAAGCTGAAGACCTGGCAGCCGGCCGGGTCGACGCCGCTCATGACGTGCTTGATGGCGCTATCCTTGCCCGCCGCGTCCATCGCCTGGAAGATGATGAGCAAGGCCTGGCGGTTCTCGGCATAGAGCTTCGCCTGATACTCGGCCAGAACGGCCACGCCTTGCTGGAGCAGCTCGTCGGCATTCTCAGGCTTCGAGTAACCGGCGGTATCCCCGGTGTCGATACTCTTCAGCTTGAACGGCTTACCCGGTTCGACTCGAAAGCGAGCGGCGAACTTCGTGAGATCCATGGGACTCTTCTCCTTGCGATGCCGTGGCCTGTGTCGCGTTATCGTAGCGCAGCCATCAAAGCCGAGTCAAGTCCCACCGCCAGCGGCGCTGTTAGGGGAAGGGGTTCCCGCCCTCTGCCGCCTAGCGCCAACCCACCGCGTCCGGGAAGACCTCAACCTGGCGCAGAACACCGCGCCCATCCATCTCGATGGCGACCACATCGATGCGCCAGGGCGTCGTCTGGGGAAATGCGCCCGCTTGCAGATAGGCGTCGGCCAGGGCGGCCAGCCGCGCCTGCTTGCGCGGGCCAACCGAGTCGGCAGCGGCGCCCCGCCAGCCGCCGCGCCGCGTGCGCACCTCGACGAACACGAGGCAGTCGCCGTCGCGGGCGATGATGTCCAGCTCGCCCGCCGGGCAACGCCAGTTGCGCTCGATGATGATATAGCCGCGTTCGGTCAGGGTGTGAGCGGCCAGGTCCTCGCCCGCGCGTCCCAATCCCCGCCGTGGGTCGGCCGGCGGCATGCGCCTACTCGCCCACGTCCCTGCTCGCCAGGGCGAGCAGGTCGTCCTCATCTAACAGCCTCAGTTGGACGGCCTGGATGGGGGCGAAGGAGCGGCGATGCAGCGGGGCGAGGCCATAGCGGCCCAGGGCCAGGGCGTGGGCGGCTGTGCCGTAGCCCTTGTGCTGGGCGAAGCCATAGCCGGGATGGGTCGCATCGTAGTGGACCATGATGCGGTCGCGGGTGACTTTGGCGACGACGGATGCCGCCGCCACCGACAGGCTGAGTTGGTCGGCCTTGGGAAAGGCACGCTGGGGGATGGCGGTAGGTAGGGTGACGGCATCGATGAGCAGCGCATGGGGAGCGGGGTCCACCTGGGCGAGGGCGATCAGCATGGCGGCGCGCGTGGCAGGCACGACGCCAACGCGGTCGATTTCCTCGGCGGGCACGACGCCCACCCGTACCGCGCTGGCGACGGCGACGATATCCGACAGCGCGCTCTCGCGAGCGGCGGGGGTCATTAGCTTCGAGTCGCGGACGCCGGCCAGGCGTTCGAGCAGCCAGGCATCCGCCGAGGGGAGGACCACCGCCGCCGCGACGACCGGCCCCGCCCACGCGCCGCGGCCCGCCTCGTCGAGACCGGCGACCCGCTCGTACCCGTTGCTGTGCCAGGCGCGCTCAGCATCGAGGGTGGGAGTGGGAGCGTGGATAGGGGACATGGTGTACCCTCCGGGGAACGAAAAACCGCCCCCGCAGCAGGGGGCGGTTATCTCACGTCACCTTAATCCTGATCGGCCTTCGCGCTACGCTGCGCCGCCTTGACGTGGGGCATGGCGGTCTTGCGCTCGCGCAGGCGGGCGGCCTTGCCGCGCCGGTCGCGCAGATAATACAGCGCCTTGCGGCGGACATGGGCGTGACGAACGATCTCGATGCGGTCGATGCGCGGCGAGCGAGTCGGGAACGTGCGCTCCACGCCCACCCCATCCGCGCCGATGCGGCGCACGGTGAAGCTGGCGTTGGGGCCGCCCTGCTTGATGCGCATCACGACACCATCGAAACGCTGCACGCGCTCCTTGCCACCTTCGATGATCTTGAAGAAGACGCGAACGGTATCACCCGTGTGGAGCACAGGGACATTCGGATTGATCGCGACACTGTTTTCAACGGATTGCAGCAGGCCTGAGCTCATGGTTTCACCCTCTGGGACGATTCACAAGCGGAAAGTATAGCATCAACCACGCGAAGCGGCAAATCTCATCCGTCGGCATCGGCGGCAAGCTCGGCCAGTAGCTTGCGGTCGGCGTCGCTCAGCGCCGCGCTTGCCAGCAGGTCGGGCCGCCGCGCCAGGGTACGGCGTAGCGCCTCGCGTCGCCGCCAGCGCTCCACCTGGGCGTGGTGGCCGGATAGCAGGATGTCGGGAACGCGCCAGCCGCGGTATTCAGCCGGCCGGGTATATTGGGGGAACTCCAGCAGCCCAGAGGCGATAGAGTCGTTGGCCGCGCCCATCGGGTTGCCAAGCACCCCCGGCAGCAGGCGCGCCACGGCATCCACGATGACCATCGCGGGCAGCTCGCCGCCGGTCAGCACGTAATCGCCGATGGACATCTCATCGGTGACGAGATGCTCGCGTATGCGCTCGTCGATACCCTCATAGTGGCCGCACAGCAGGGCGACACGTGGCAGGGCGGCCAACTCGGCAGCCACCGCCTGGCTGAAGCGTCGCCCCTGGGGATCCATGAGGATGAGAGGGGCGATGGCGCCCGGTTGTGGTCCAAGCACCGCCTCGACAGCGGCAAACACCGGGTCGGGTTTCATGACCATCCCACCGCCACCGCCATACGGGTAGTCGTCGGTGACGCGGTGGCGGCCCTCCGCG
>CAZJJF010000273.1:0-1262 GCA_964546245.1 uncultured Anaerolineales bacterium | reverse complement strand
AAGAAGGTGATCGTCGTCCCGCAGCGCATCGTGAACGTGGTGGTGTGAGGTCGCAAGGCGGTGGGGCCAACTCACTCCCCCGTGAACTTGGGCCGCCGCTTCTCGGTGAAGGCTTGGCGGCCCTCCGCGTAGTCGCGAATATTGTGCAGGTGAATGTCGAGGTGCTCCGCAGCGATGGCACGCTTAATGATGCTATCGCCGAAGGGGCCATCGAACATGGCAGGGAACAGGGTGAAGATGTCGAAACGCATCTTGTTGTCTCTGGCGGGCAGCCATGCTATAATCGCCACGAGCGACCGTCGCCCGGCATAGGCATCGCCCTGGCCCAACTGCTTCCTTATCCGGAGGATCTCGTCGTGTCCAGTCAATCTCCGCAGCCCACCGACCGCCGTGCTTCGACCAGTGGTGTCTGGATCAGTCTCATCGCCGCCATTGCTATTAGCCTGATTATCGGGGCCTGCGCGGCGCAAGGCGCGCAAGGGACATCGAGCGGTGGGGCGGCGCCTACCGCCGCTGCCAAGCCGGCTACAAGCGTCCCACCGGCCGCCGCCGCCAAGCCAGCCCCGACTGTCCCACCGGCCGCCGCCGCCAAGCCAGCCACGAGTGGCCCGCCTGCCGAACCAGCTCCCGGCGATGCGACCAAAGGCAAGCAACTCTTCCAGACTCTAGCCTGTAACACCTGCCACGCCGCGCCGGGCCTGGGCAGCGCCGTCATTGGCCCGCCCATGACCGATATCGGGACGGTGGCGGCGACCCGCCGACCGGGCTACAGCGCGGGCCAGTATCTCGTCGAGTCCATTACTCACCCTAACGATTTTATTGCGCCCGGCTTCCAGCCCAATCTCATGCCCGCCACCTTCGACAACCTCCCGCCGGGTCAACTCAACGATCTGGTGGCCTATCTGCTGAGTCTGAAGTAACCCTAGCTGCTTGGGGCTGAGGACGAAGGACCAACGACCAAAACGAGGACTGGCCTCAAGGGAGTCCCGGTGGTCTTTGGTCCTTTGTCGTTCGGCTTTGGCGGCGCTAACTTTTGGCGCGCGAGCGGTCCTCGCGCTCACGGGTGCGAAAGATGAGCTTGATGGGCGTGCCCTCGAAGCCATACCGCTCCCGCATCAGGTTCTCCAGGTAGCGTTCGTAGGTGAAGTGGACTAGACGATGGTCATTGACAAAGAAGACGAAGCGCGGTGGGTCAACGCTGATCTGGGTCGCATAGTAGAACTTGAGGCGTTGGCCGCTGCGCGTGGGCGGCGGGTGATGGG
>CAZJJF010000272.1:5383-5760 GCA_964546245.1 uncultured Anaerolineales bacterium | reverse complement strand
CTGGAGGTCACGGCGGCGCGCATCCCATGCTCGACCCTCGCGGCGCGCATGGGCGACCCGGCCTTCGTCAAGCGCTTCCGCCGCGCCGAGCGGCCCGGCGTCTACTGCCGCGTCATCCAGGAGGGGGAGGTTCGCATCGGCGCGCCGGTTGAGTACCTGCCCTACGCGGGCGAGACGATCACCATCGTCGACATGTTCCGCGAGTGGTACAACCCGCGCCAGAGTGCGGACTCCATCCGCCGCCATCTGGCCGCCCCCATCGCTGTGCGCGCCCGCGTCGAGCAAGAAGCGCGGCTGAGCAAGTTACTGGCGGAGGACAGGAGGTAGTTGTGCGCGGCCCCCAGAACGATGTAAACCCTTGCCATGCTAGACCGCTA
>CAZJJF010000272.1:0-5373 GCA_964546245.1 uncultured Anaerolineales bacterium | reverse complement strand
GGCTGGTTCCGACCATCCAGAGTCAGATTCCACGCGGCGACGATGACATCCCAGGGAGGCGTCTCATGCAACCATCACCGGAATTACGTAGCGTCATCAATGGCTGGTTTGAGTCGGTGGCTAACGGCGATACATCCTGGCCCGATCGCTATGTTTCGCAGATGGCCGCGGTTCGATTGGTGGGCACGGACCCCAACGAATGGGTGGCAGGTGAGAAGGTGGCCGCGTTCTTGAAAGAAGAAGCGGGGGCGATGGGGGGTGTAGTCAAGGTCTCGCTCGGCGAGACCGAGGCATACCAGGAAGGCAGCGTCGGGTGGGGCATCACACAACCCACTCTCGTCTTACCCAACGGCAAGCAGTTCTCGCCACGATGGGCTGCTGTCTTTCACCAGGAAGCCGGTGAGTGGAAGCTCGTCCAACTCCATGCCTCCGTCGGCATCCCTAACGAAGAATTGCTGGGGATGTAGCTCTATAGCGGACGCGCCATGACCGACATCGCCATCGAGACCACGGGTCTTACCAGGCGTTACCGCGACGTGCTCGCCGTGGATGCCCTGAACCTATGTGTGCAGCGGGGCGAAATCTACGCCTTCCTCGGTCTCAACGGAGCCGGTAAGACCACCACCATTCGTATGCTGACTGGCATGGTGCACCCAACGGCGGGCGAGGCCACCGTGCTGGGGATGCGGGTCGGGGCAGGCGGCAAAGGGCCGTGGCGCTCCGTGGGCTATCTGGTCGAGACGCCTCACGCCTACGCAGAGTTGACGGTCCGCGAAAACCTGGAGGTGATGCGCCGTCTGCGGCCCGGCACGCCACCCCAGGCGGTGGCGAGCGTTATCGAGCGCCTGGGCCTGGCTGAGTATGCCGACCGCCGCGCAGGGACCCTCTCGCTGGGCAATGCGCAGCGGCTGGGGCTGGCCAAGGCCCTGCTCCATACGCCTGAACTGCTGATTCTTGACGAGCCGGCCAATGGGCTGGACCCGGCCGGTATCGTCGAGATTCGTGCCTTGCTGCGGCAACTGGCCCGCGACGAAGGCGTCACCGTCTTCATGTCGAGCCACATTCTAGGCGAGGTGGCGCGGCTGGCCGACCGCCTGGGCATCCTGCATCAGGGTCGCCTGCTGCAAGAGTTGGACATCGAGGACGTGGCGCGGCGGCGGCGGCGGCAGCTTCGACTGGCTGCGCGGGACACGGAAGGGGCGCGGGCTGCCTTGCTGGGGGCGGGCCTGTCGCCGTGCGATGGGCGCGACGGCACGCTGGTGGTGAGGGACGAGGCGGCCATCGCGCGGCCTGATGACATCGCGACTCTCCTGGTCAACGCCGGTCACCCGCCGACCCTGCTCCACGTCGAGCATGAGGACCTGGAGCGCTACTTCCTGCGCCTGGTGGGCATGGACGGGGGGGATACCGAGTGAGCGGCGTAGGCCGGGCGCTGTGGGGCGAGATGCTGAAGGCGCGCCGCTCGCGGATGCCCCTGCTCACGGCGCTGGCCTTCGCCCTCGCCCCGCTGGCCGGGGGGTTCTTCATGATCATCCTGAAAGACCCTGACCTGGCGCGGCGCACGGGCATGATCAGCGCCAAGGCACAGATCACGGCGGGTGCGGCCGACTGGCCCACCTATCTGGGCATGCTGGCCCAGGCGATGGCAGTGGGGGGCGTTCTGCTGTTCAGCCTCATTCTCACCTGGGTGTTTGGCCGCGAGTACGCCAACGCCACCCTGAAGGACCTGCTGGCGCTGCCCACGCCGCGTTCGGCCATCGTTGCTGCCAAGTTCGTCCTCGTCGCGCTGTGGGCCGTAGCATTGACCATCTTCATCTACCTCATCGGCCTCGGCGTCGGCCTGGCGGTCCGCTTGCCGCCGGCGCCGGATGGGGTTATCCTCCAGGGCAGTCTGACGCTGGCCGTCACCGCTATCCTGACCTTGCTTGTTGTCACTCCCATCGCGTTCTTCGCCAGCGCGGGCCGCGGCTACCTGGCCCCGATGGGGGTCGCCATCCTGACCCTCATTGCCGCGCAGGTGATTGCCGCGACGGGCTGGGGCGAGTTCTTCCCCTGGGCGATTCCCGCCCTGTACGCGCGACTGGCCGGCCCCGCCACCGCGCCGCCCGGCTCGCCAAGCTACCTCATCGTGGTTGTGACGGCCGTGGCAGGTGGGGCCGCCACCCTGGCCTGGTGGAATCGCGCCGACCAGACGCAGTAGGCGACGCCGCCAGCAGCGGCGAAGGAGATTCGATGCTACGCGGCGAACGTGTGGCTCTGCGGCCCGTCGAGCGTGTCGACCTGCCCCTGCTGGAGAGTTGGGTCAACGACCCCAATGCGAACGGCGAGTACAACGACTTCGGCCTCGAGGGGCGGCAGGGAATGGAACAGGACTTTGCGAAATCGGGCTTCCTCGACGACAGGCAGGGAATGCTGCTCATTGTCCTGTTGACGGGCGAGGTCATCGGCTCGGTGAGCTATCGCCAGGTGGCGTATGGGCCGAATAGTGGCAGCCAGGCCTACGCCATTGGCATCAGCCTGGTTGCGACGCAGCGCGGCTATGGCTACGGCGCGGAGGCGCAGCGCCTCCTGCCCGCCTATCTGTTCGACACCTATCCCATCGCGCGCGTCCAGGCCGAGACCGACGTGACCAATCTGGCCGAGCAGCGCTCCCTGGAAAAAGCGGGTTTCACCCGCGAAGGTATCCTGCGCCAGGCCCAATGGCGGACCGGCGCGCACCACGACCTGGTGATGTACAGTAAGCTGCGGGGAGAATGAGGTCTCAGAACGACCAGGGACTACCCGTGACGTGAGGTTAGTAACGCCTATGGAACGGCCCATCGTGGGGTTTGGCGTGGACGAGGAGGGGGTTCCCATCGCGATTCTTAGTTGCGGACATCCCCAGCACGTCCGACACAACCCACCCTTCTTCAATCGCCCCTGGGTTCTCACCGAGGCGGGGCGGGCGGCCATGCTCGGCATGTCTCTCAACTGCGTTCGCTGCGACCGGCTCGAGCTACCCGACCGTTTTGTCGCCCGCGACCGGACGCCTGTCTTCACTGAAACGGCCATGCCGCTACGCCTGCGACAGGGTCATAGGATGAGCGCCGGGGTCTGGGGCGAGATTAGAGTCGAGGCGGGCCATCTGCGCTACCGGGTGGATAGCCTGCCCATCGACGTGGCGCTGTCGCCCGGCGAGGCGGCGGCCATCCCGCCGGCTGTCGTGTTCAGCATCGGGCCGGCCGGCGACACGCGCTTCTTCCTCGAAGTATACTGGACCGCATACTCCCGGCTTGCCAGCCGGCTGGAACTGGACATGCGACTCTGAGGACGCCTGGGTATGACAAACTGCCGCGCCGCTTGCCAGGAGACCATCATTGCCCGACCTGTTCGACAGCGTGACGCTGACCAACCTCGTCGCCCCGCACCTGGGCATCGACCCGTCATTGCTGCGCCTCAGCCCCATCCGCACCGGCAAGCATAACAGCTCCTATTGGGTCGATGGCGGCGCGGCGCGCCTGGTACTGCGTGTTGCCCCGCCAGATGATGCAGGCCTCTTGTTCTACGAAGTTCGCATGATGCGCCAGGAGCCTGAACTCCACACGCTCATCCGCGAGGGCACAGGGTTGCCAGTCGCCGCTGTCGTCGCCTACGATTTCAGCCGCCAGGTCATCGACCGCGACTGGCTGTTGATGACGGGGCTACCCGGCGTGCCCCTGAGCGAGGCCGAGAACCTCACCCCAACCCAACGCGCCCGCACGCTGCAACAGGTGGGTGAGCGCCTGCGCGCCCTGCACGCGCTAACCGCGCCCCAATGCCTGGGCCGGACCGCCTACGGCTACCTCGGCGCGCATCATCCGATGGCGGAGGCCCCGACGTGGTCGGCCGCCTTCCACGCCATGTGGAACCGCCTGCTCGACGACGTGGTCGCCTCGGGCTGCTACTCACCGCGCGAAGGTCAGGCGTTTCGCGACTTGCTGGCACGGCATGCGCGGCATTTCGATCGCCCCGTGGCTTCGCGCTTGCTGCACATGGATATCTGGAGCCAGAACATCCTGGTCGATGAGGACGGCCATGTCACAGGCCTGGTAGACTTCGACCGGGCTGTGTGGGGCGATGCCGAGATCGAGTTTGCCATCCTGGACTACACCGGCATCAGCGAGCCGCCCTTCTGGGCGGGCTACGGGATGGAGCGGGATGAGTCGCCCTCGGCCGAGATTCGCCGCCTGTTCTACCTGCTGTACGAGGTGCAGAAGTATATGCCCATCTCCGTCTGGCGTCGCGATGACCCACAGCGCGCGCTGCACTTCAAGCGCCAGAGCCTGGCCCTGGCGGCGGGCCTGGGTCTGTAAAGGGGGTGTACGGCCATGTCCACAACCCAGGACATCTACAACTATCGCCGGGTGAATGACCAGCTTATCACCGGCGGCCAGCCGAGCGAAGACCAGCTCATAGCCGCCGCCGCCGAGGGCTTCTCGACGGTCATCAACCTGGCCACCCTCGCGTCACCCTCCTCCCTGCCCGACGAGGCCGGCCTCGTGCGCTCGCTAGGCATGGCGTACCATCACATCCCGGTCGCCTGGGAGCAGCCGACCATCGGCGACTTCGCGACCTTCGAGCAGGTGATGCGTGAGGTCGGCCCCAGTCGGACGCTGCTGCATTGCGCCGCGAACTTCCGCGTCACGGCATTCTACGCGCTGTACGCCCTCAAGAATCTGGGCTGGTCTGAAGCCCAGGCCGACGAGTTCAGGGCGTCCATCTGGCGCGGCAGCGATTACCCGGTGTGGGAAGCCTTTATCCAGCATATGCAGGCGCAGATTGTCCAGGGCAGAACTAGCGATGAGGATTAGCGTACCGCCTGACGATCGACGGCCGCGTTGACCGCGGGAAGCGCTTTGCCCCCTAGACAGGAGATAGTCTTGTGTATGCGAGAGTAATCAGGGCCAGTTTCGCGCCTGACAGGGTAGATGAGGCGATCCAACTCTGGCAGGCGGCCGTCGCCCCTACCGCTGTCCAGCAGCAGGGCTTCAAGAACGCTCGGCTGCTGGTCGATCGGGCCAGCGGCAGGGTCATGTCAATAGGCCTATGGGAGACCGAGGCCGACTTCCAGCGCAGCATCGACTGGAATGCAGAGCAACTGACCCGATTCATCGCCTTGTTTGCGGCTCCGCCCAGCATAGAGCACTATGAGCTTTGCGCGGAAGTGTCGTGACGTCGACAACGAGCGTCGGGGAGGTTGCCCCTATGAGTATAATTGAGAATCAACGCGCGCGTCGAGAACTGCGAGGATCAGCATCACGTCAGTCTGAGCACTAATGAACCGGTCTCAGTGTGACTTCTTCTAGAGCCTGTTATGCACTTTGGAGGAGAAACGAGACGAAGCGATGGACCATC
>CAZJJF010000271.1:924-5761 GCA_964546245.1 uncultured Anaerolineales bacterium | reverse complement strand
GCCGCCAACGGCAATGAGATCGACCATCTCGGCCACCGCGCCGAGTAACCCGCCGCGCGTCGTGGCGTGACGCGGCAGGCTGCGGGACACGATGTCGTAAGGGCCGTCGGGGCCGGGCAGGTAGACGCGGAAATCATGGGTTGAGATGCCCGCGTGAACCCAGCCCCGCTCGCCGATGACCTCGATGCTGGTGCGGTTCTGGGTGGCCTGCGATCCCTGGTAGACGGCTCGCACGCCGTTGGTGAAGGCGATGATGCCCAGCGCGCCAGGGTCGGTCCGGGGGTCGCGGCCGCCGTCACCCGCGTAGCGCGGCGGGTAGGCGTCGAAGTCCTCGTCCAGGGCGGCCATGACCCACAACGGATCGCTATCCGCGAAGAAGGTAATCAGGTCAATGATGTGCGTCCCGTTGCGGAACAGCATCGCCCGCTCGCCGTTGAGGGTGGCGTTGATGCGGGTGAGGCGGCCGATGGCCCCCTCGCGAATCAGGCGACGCATCTCCTGGTACTCGTACACCCAACGGCGCGTGTGCTCGACGGACAGGCGTACACCGTGTCGCTCGGTGGCGGCGATGATGCGGTCGGCGTCGCCAAGGGTCGTCGCCAGGGGCTTTTCCAGGACGATGCCCTTGACACCCGCCTCGCAGGCGGCGGCCACCATGTCGGCGTGGAGATGGTCGGGCGTGCAAATGCTGAGCAGATCCAGGTCGGCGTCGGCGAGCATGCGGCGATAGTCGTCGTAGGCGCGCAGGCACGGCCAGCGCGTCGCCCAGCGTGCGACGAAGGCATCGCGGGCATCGGGGGCCACGTCGCACACAGCGACAACCTCGGTCTCAGGAAGCTGATCGTAGGCGGCGGCGTGGCTGTAGGGATGGCGCACCCCCAGGGAGGGGTCGGGCGCGGGGGTGGGAGGGTTGGCGGCGATCCAGGCCAGGCCGATGATGCCGGCGCGCAGCGGGGGCATCGCGACTCCTATGTTTGATGTCGACAGCCTAATGTATACAATCGTGGGCGGATTATATCCGCTGCGATATGGGTGTCAACTTCGGGCGTGGGTCGGGGAAGGTGGGGGAGCGGGCGCGACGGCCTCCGGCGGCAGCCGGAAGAACAGCGCCCCGCTGGCGACCCACAGGACGCCCGCGACGATGAGCATGGGCCGCACGCCGACGATGTTAGCGGCCGCGACACCGAACAGCGGGCTGACGAAGGCGCACAACTGGATGAGCATGGTGTGCACCGCCAGGGACATGGCTCGCCGCTCCTCAGGCAGGGCCTTGAGCAGGGTGTTGTAGTGGCTCAAGGTAAGGCAGGAGAAGGCGAGGCCGTACAGCGCGGACAGGGCCAGAATGAGTTCCAGCGATGGCGACAGGCCGACCAGCAGCGGGAAGAAGCCCGCCAGGAGCATCGACCACGACAGGACGCGGCGCGTCCCGTGGCGGCGCACCCAGCGCTGGACGAGGAAGTAGCCGAGGATGCCCGTCAGGCTGATGACGGCCGCCTGCGCCCCGACCCAGGTGTTACTGGCCCCCATCTCGCGCACGAACAGCAAGCTGTACAGGGGAGCCGCCATCCACAGCCCGAGGGCATGGGGCAGAGTGTTGCCGGTGATACGCAGGAGCGCGGGTGAGGCTCGCAAGGTGTGCCACGCGGCGCGCGGCGCGATGGACGGCCGCGCGGCTGTCGTGGGGCGTTGCGCTTCGTCGGGAACCTTGACCCGCGAGACGTAGGACAGGCTGATCAACCCGGTCAGGAAGCCGGTCAGATACAGCAGTTGGTAGCTCAGGGGAAAAACAATCAGGTCGAGGGCGCGGCCGGCCGCCAGGCTGGTCGTTGTCACCACAGCCGCCATCAGGATGTTGCGCCAGCCAATTACCTCAGCCCGCCGCCCCTCCGGCACGACGGCGGCGAAGATGGCCGTGAAGGCGATGTTGACAGGCCCCATGGCGATGTTCATCAGGCCGATGATGATGACCAGAGCCAGGGCTTGCTGGTTGTGGACGACAAGAGGCATCAGGGCGATGGCGAGGAGGCCCAGGCGAAGGGCGACCAGGGATTTTGCGAGGGCCGGCATGAGGTTGCGCTGCCCCTCCAGCCAGCGGGCGGAGGGCAGAGTGAACAGCGCGGCGATGAGGGGCGGCAGGGCGGACACCATGCCCACCAGGAAGTCCGACGCGCCCAGGCGCACCGCGAAGACGCTGTTGAAGCTGGAGGTGGCAATCGCGATGCCGACCCAGGCTACCTCGATGTAGAGGTAATGGACGTTCCAGTCATCGACGTTGTCACTCGTCGGACGGCGCAGCGGTTGGGGCAGCAGTTGCTGGAGCATGACGCTCTACGCGCGCCCCGACAACTCGCGATACAGCCGCTCGACGGCGGCCCATACGCGCGCCGGGTCATCGCTGGCCTCGTTCGTGCCTTGCCCGCCCCGGTACGACCAGGTATAGAGCGAGTCGCAGCCCACCTCGGCCAGGCGGCGGCCGCCCCCATAGACCTCCTCTTCGCGGCCAGCCGGGATGCGCCAACCTTGCAGCCATACCTGGGACTGTTTGCCGTGGCTATCGCACAGCGCCTTCATCGCCCGCGTGTCGGCGACGGCATCGTCGAGGGTCATGCGGAAGGAGGGTAGCAGCCAGTAAGGGTCTGTGCCCAGCACATCCAGGTCCTCGACCTCCGCGACCGATTCCCAGGCGTCGCGGTCGATGGGCATCAGGCAGGTGATGGTCAGCAGCGCCGGGTCGATGGCCTTCACGCGGCGACAGATGTCGGCGGTGTAGGCGTGCACCGTGGCCCGCTGGAAGGCGTCGAGCGCGGCGGGCGTGGCCTGGCGCAGGTTGCCCCCGAAGGCGGCGAGGCAATGGGAGCAGTAACACTCCTGGCGCGTTGGCTCGTCGATGAACAGGCCCGCGAAGCCCGCCGCGCGGCAGCGTTCAGCGATGTGGCCGAAGTGCTCGCCGAGCAGGCGATTGTTGAGGCAGGCCAGGGGCACAACGCTGCCGTCGCGGGCGACGCGCCACAACTCAGGGTGCTCCAGCATCACCCGCGACATGCGCCCACCGCCGAAGGTGTTGGCGTAGCCCCAGATCACAGCGTAGGGGCGCAGGCCGTGGGCGCGGGCGATGGTGGGGCCATAGGTCAGCGCGCCCGTGAGCGTGTCCAGGTGATTCTCTTGAATGGCGAACAGCACCTCCGTGCAGCCGATGTCGGCCAGGTGGCGCATGTCGGCGGCGATGTGGTCGGGCAGGTGCGGCGGGATGTAGCTGACACCCAGGTTCATACCATCAACCCCCACCACTTCCGGTATACCTCGGCGGCCTTCACCAACTCGTCAATGGCGACCCACTCCACCTCACCGTGAGCCTGGTCGATGGAGCCGGGGCCGAAGATGACTGTCTCGCGGGCCAGACCGCCATAGGCGCAGGCGTTCGTCCCGTAGGGCACGACGGCGGGCGCGTTGCCCGACCACGCGGCGAGCTGCTGCAACCAGGGCGTATCGGGCGGCTGGTAGAAAGCATCGAAGTGACGAACCACCGTCGTCGTGACGGGCATCACCGAGTGGGCGGCGGCGAACTCGCCCAGCGCCGCGCCCACCTCGGCGGCGCGCTCGCCGACCACCACGCGGCGGTCCATGGCGAGGGTGCAGGTGTCAGGGATGACGTTCAGCGCGTGGCCGCCGTGGATGATGGTGACGCTCAGCGTCGGGTTGCCGATGGGGCTGGGGTCGAGACTCCGCAGGCGGCGACTCTCCTCATCCAGGGCCAGGATCAGGTGCGCCGCGCCGGTAATGGCGTTCTGGCCCAGGTGCGGCTGCGACGAGTGGGCCGCCTTGCCGTGGACGGTCATCTCGACCCGCGCCCCGCCCTTGTGGCCGTGGACGGGCTGGCATAGGGTTGGCTCGGCGACGATCAGCGTGTCGAGGGCCAGTCGCTGCCGCCGCACCCACTGGGCGAGGGCCTTCGCCCCACCCTGCCCCACCTCCTCATCTACCGTCGCGGCGATGAGCAGGTTGGGGGTGGGTCGCTGTCCGGCGGCGCGCATCTCCTCCAGCACGGTCAGGGCGACACCGAGGCTGGCTTTGGTATCGACCGCGCCGCGCCCCCACACTTTGCCGTCCTCGACACGCCCATCGAAGGGATCGCCGGTCATCTGCTCGACGCCGACGGTGTCGATGTGAACGTCCAGGGCGGCCCAGGCGTCGGTCGTCCCGCGCCAGATGCCGTAGACGTTCCACCGCTGGGGGTAGACGAGGTCGCGGTGGACCTCGCCGCCAAGTTCCGCGAACCAGTGCTCCAACTGCGTCGCCAATCGCGCCTCGCCGGTCGTGCCCGCGCGGGGGCCGGCGTGGTCGGGGTGGACACTGGGCGTCTGGACCAGGCGGGCGAGCCACTCGGTCAGGCGGGTAGGGTCGGACATAGGGAAGCCTCCTCTGTGTGCGCCGGGACAGTATGCCGCGCGCGAGAGGAGGCGTCAAGAAATGGTGCGGACGACCGAGGCGTTGGTATCGCAGTCGATGGAGGTCCACCACGCGGCGAGTCTCGCCCAGGCGCGGGCGGTGCTGGATACGTGTCGTGACACGCGCGAGATGTGGAGGCGGGGCTGGGGAGACCGGGCGACGGGCGCGATAGACGCGGCTGCGCGGCACCCTGGCGTCTCACACGCTCCCCGATAGCCCCAGCTTCAAGGTAGTGGGGGCGGCCCCATCACCTCATCGTACCACTCGCGCCACGCCCGACGCCCGGCATCCGGCGCGGTGGCTGCGGCGACGGCCATCGGCGCTGGCTGAGAAAGCGGGGGCGGCCCCATCACCTCATCGTACCACTCGCGCCACGCCCGACGCCCGGCAT
>CAZJJF010000271.1:0-824 GCA_964546245.1 uncultured Anaerolineales bacterium | reverse complement strand
CCGGCGCGGTAGCTATGGCGACGGCCATCGGCTGGGGACGCGCGATGCGCAGATCGTAGATCACTACGGCGATGACCAGGGCGATCACGAACAGCGGAATCAGAGCTGGGAAGCGTTTCCGCAGCCAGATGAGGACGGCCGGGTGCGAGGTGGACATAGCCGGGTACTCCTGTGCGAGCTAGCGGTTGGGCAGCGGCTTCTTGCCGCTATTGTGCTGCCAGTAAACCACGTCCCAGGCTCGCTGGAGACCGACTCTGTGGTACAATAGTGGTACGATACTGATTCTGGGTCTTATCGTGGGGCGTCGCCTGGGTTTACTGTGGAGAGAGCGGCCCATGACTACCCCCTCATCCTTCGGTCAGTGGCTGAAACGACGACGGCGCAGCCTCGGCCTAACCCAGAACGAGTTGGCCGTCCACGTGGGCTACTCGGTGATGACGGTCCGCAAGGTCGAGGCGAATGAGCGGCGACCGTCGCGAGCCATGCTGGACAGGCTGGCGGAAGTCCTTGCTATCGAGCCAGAGGATCGCACAGCCTTCATCCGATTTGGACGCGACGAGGCGCTGGAGATCGCCCTCCCTGCGCCGGTCGGCGTGTCTGGGCCAGACGCCGCCCGCTTCCCACTGAGCGCGCCCAATACCCACCCCAGCAACCTCCGGGTTCCCCGCAGTCCTCTTCTCGGCCGTGAGCGCGAGTTGATCGCCATCCAGAGGCTGCTTCGCCAATCGGACGTAGGATTGGTAACGCTGACAGGCCCCGGCGGGGTGGGCAAGACCCGCCTCGGTCTACACGCGGCGGCCGAGTTGCGCGACGACTTTGAGGCG
>CAZJJF010000270.1:0-5785 GCA_964546245.1 uncultured Anaerolineales bacterium | reverse complement strand
AAGCCTGCTCCACGATGCGGCCGGCGTACATGACGATGACGCGGTCGGCCATACCCGCGACGACGCCCAGGTCGTGGGTGATCCAGATGACGGCCATGCCCACCTCGCGCTTGAGGCGCTTGACGAGGTCGAGAATCTGGGCCGAGATGGTCACGTCCAGGGCGGTGGTCGGCTCGTCGGCGATGAGGAGCTGGGGGTTGGCGGCGAGCATCATGGCGATCATGACGCGCTGGCGCATACCGCCGGAGAACTGGTGAGGATAATCATCGACGCGGCGCGCGGCCTCAGGGATGTTGACCTTTTCCAGTAGCTCAACGGCGCGCTGGCGGGCGGCTTGCTTGTCCAGACCCATGTGCAGTTGCAGGACTTCGCTGATCTGCTGGTTGATGGTAAGCACCGGGTTGAGGGATGTCATGGGGTCCTGGAAGATCATGGCGATGCGGTTACCGCGCAGCTGGCGCATCTCGTCATCGCCGAGCTTCAGCAGGTCCTTGCCCTCGAACATGATTTCGCCGCTGGTGATGCGCCCAGGCGGCGAGGCAATCAGGCGCATGACCGACAGCGCGGTGACGCTCTTGCCCGAACCGCTCTCGCCGACGATGCCCAGGGTTTCACCCTCATCGACGGTGAACGAGACGTCATTCACGGCCTGGACGACACCATCCTGCGTATAGAAGCGCGTGTTGAGATTGTTGACTTCCAGCAGAGTTCCCATGAAACCTCCGAGCTAGAGCGGAAGGATGAGGGCAGGGCGCTGCGGCTGACGCTCGATGAGCTATGGGTCGGCAGCCCAACGGTGGACGAATTATACGAGTTCCCTGAAATCTGTCTACTGGAGCCCCCGGTCGAGTTGTGGATTGAGCGCCTCGTTGAGACCGTCACCGACGAAGGCAAAGGCGAACACGAGCAGGCTCACGATGATGCCCGGCATCCAGACGGTGTAGGGTGCATTGGGCTGCCGCCACAGGCCGCTAAAGTAGCCTTCATTAATCATCGTACCCCAACTAGGGATGGGTGGCTCGACGCCCAGGCCGAGGAAGCTGAGACCGACCTCGGTGACGACGGCGCCGCCCAGGGCCATGCTGAGCATGACAATCACAGGGGCAACGATGTTGGGCATGACGTGGCTGCGTAGGGTTCGCCACGACGATGTGCCGGTGGCGGTGGCGGCCTCGATGTAGGGCTGGCTCTTGACGGTGATCACCTGGGCGCGCACCAGGCGGGCCAGTCCGGGCCAGCCTACCAGGCCCAGCACGATGATGACTGTGATCATCTCGGCGTAGCCGGAACGAATGACATCCCGAAACATGGGCGACGCGCCCAGGAGATCATTGAAACGCGGTTTGAGGCTGGAGGCCAATAAGAGCGCAAAGAGAATCGCCGGAAACGCTAACAGGATGTCGACGACGCGCATGATGACGCCCTCAGTCCAACCGCCCCGAAAGCCCGCCAGCGCCCCCATGAACAGGCCCAGGCTGAAGGAGATGGCGACGGCGAGGGGGGCAATGATGAGAGAGGTCCGCGCTCCCCACACCAGGCGGCTGAGTTGGTCGCGGCCCAGGTTGTCGGTCCCCAGCCAGTGCTCGGCGCTAGGCATCTCGCGCGCCCGCGCCAGATTCTGGTCGCGGTAGTTGTAGGGCGCGATGACGGGGGCGAACACGCCCATGAAGACCCAGATACCCACGATGAACAGGCCGACGACGGCCAGGCGGTTGCGGCTGTAGCGACGCCAGAAGTCGCTCCATTGGCCGCGCCGCTTGAAGCTGACGGCGGGGGCGGGGGTGAGGGTCTGCAAGTTCTCAGCAACGGCCATGCCAGGCTCCGTGCCGCGTCACGCGCGCTTCTCGCGCATGCGCGGGTCGATGTAAACGTAAGCAATATCGACGGCCAGATTCGCCGCGGCGATGGACAGGGCAGTGAGGATGACGAGGGCTGTGGTGACGGGAAAGTCGCGCGCCTGGAACGTCTCGTAGCCGAGGCGGCCCAGACCGGGGATGCCGAGCATCACCTCGATGAAGAATGCGCCGCCAATCAGGCTGCCGCCGAGGGCCAGGCCAAAGAGGGTGGTCAGGGGGATAAGGGTGTTGCGCAGGGCGTGGCCGACCACGACGCGCGTCTGAGACAGTCCCTTGGCGCGGGCGGTGCGGATGTAGTCCTGGCTCATCACGTCCAGCAGATTGGCGCGCGTCTGCCGGGTAAAGACGGCGATGGGGCCGATGGACAGGATCAGGACCGGCAGGATGGCGCGGGAATCGAGCAGCCCGTTCCAGCCGCCGGGCGGCAGTATCCGCCAGCGCACGGCGACGAGGTATAGGAGGGGTAGGGTGATGGCGAAGGTGGGAATCGAATCCAGGATGACGACGATGGCCACGACGATATTGTCGAGCCACGAGTTTCGATACAGCCCGGCCAGTGTTCCCAGGGTGATGCCGATGGTCGTTCCGATGAGCAGGCTCGTCAGAGCCAGTTGCACCGATACGCGCCAGCGGCTGAAGATAAGCTCCCCCACCGGCTGGCCGCGAAACTTGAAGCTCTCGCCGAAATCGCCCTGGGCCGCCTTCACGATGTAGTTGACCACGTAGACCGGGAACGGCTCGTTCAGCCCCAACTGTTCGCGCAGGGCGTCGGCGGCCTCTTTGGGGGCGCGCGGCCCCAGCATGACCTGCACCGGGTCGCCCGGCCCGTAGCGAGCCAGGGCGAGGGTGATGATGGTCAAGATGACGAGGAGTACGGGCAGCCACAGCAGCCGCCGAAGGATCGTTGCTAGCATGGGGACTGGTGATCGGCGGCCAGCGGTCGGCGGTCGGCCTTCTAGCTGACCACCGACCGCCGACCACACGGGCTATCGCTGGACCTGGACGTACTTCATGATGGGCACGATCAGGGACGTCGGCTTGTAGCCCTGGACGTAGGGCTTGACCAGAACGTGGTCGATGCCGTGCAGGAGGGGAATCCAGGGCGCATCGGTCAGAATCTGGTTCTCGGCCTGCTGGTACAGGGTCTGGCGCTTGGCGGCATCCGGCTCGATGCCCGCCTGGTTGAGCAGCTTGTCGACGGCCGGGTTGGCGTAGCCGGTGTGGTTGTCCAGACTCTTGCTATTGAACAGGATGTCCAGGAAGTTCTGCGGGTCGGGATAGTCGGCAATCCAGCCCAGGGAGAACATCTGGTAGGGGTTGGGCCGGCGGCTCACGTCCTGTAGGAAGGTGGCGAACTCAGTCTGCTCGATGTTGACATCGACGCCGAGATTGGTGCGCCACATCTCGACCATCGCCTGGATCAGGTCCGACGGCGCGCCGCCGCCCGCCGAGCTGATGTTGATGGTCACGTCGGGCAGATTGCCCGCGTACTTGGACTCGCTGAGCAGTTGCTTGGCCCGCTCCGGGTCGAAGTTGGGGGCCTTGGCGTTAGGGTTCTGGTAACCGGGCATGGAGGGCGGCACGATGCCGTTGGCCAGCTTAGCCGTGTTGCGCAGCACCACGTCGTTGAGCTTCTGGCGGTCGAGGGCGAGGCCAAAGGCCTGACGCACCTTGGGATCATCGAAGGGCGGCTTCTCGACGTTGAAGGCTACGTATGAGGTTGACAGGTCCTCGCTGACTACCAGTTCCTTGTTCAGCGCATTGGTGGGGTCCATGACGCGCTCGATGTCAGTGGGGCCGACGCCGATGATGTCTAGCTCGCCGTTCTCATACATGATCATGCCCGAGCCGCCCGCCAGCATGTAGTCGATTTCCTTGAGGCTGGGCTTGGGGTTGCCATAGTAATTGTCGTTGCGCTCCAGAACGAGGCTCTGGCCGGGGATATACTCCTTGAGCTTGAAGGGACCGGTCCCGTTGGGCTTGGCCGTCCAGTTGCGGCCACCGCCGGTCACGTTCTTCTCATCGACGACGAAGGCCGTCGGGTAGGTGAGCTTGGCCAGGAAGTACTGGCGGGGCGCATCGATGGTCAGGGCTAGAGTCTTGTCGTCGACGACCTTGGCGCCGCTGACTTCCTGGGCCTTGCCAGTCAGCTTGTCGCGGCAGCCGATGATGTCACCCAGGTAGGTGTCAGCGACGACAGAGCCGGTCTTGCGGTCGCAGGCGCGCTCGATGCTGTACTTGAAGTCGCGGGCCGTGACGGGCTTGCCGTCCTGGAACTTGGCGTCGTCGCGCAGGGTGAAGGTGTAGGTCTTGCCATCCGGCGAGACCTTCCACTCCTTGGCGAGGTCGGGGGCGATTTTCAAGTCCTGGCCGATCGTGACAAGGCCGCTAAACAACTCGACAATGTAGCCGGCCGAGGTGGCGTCCTGCGTCAGGGCGGGGTCCAGAGTGGGCGGGTCACCGCCGGGCAGGCGCAGCGTGTCAGGAGCGGCTGGGACGGCTGGCTGCGCCGGTTGCGCGGGCTGACCCTGGTTGGGGCGGGCCGTCGGGACGGGCTGCGCTTGCTGGCCCGGCTGTGTCTGGGGGCGGACGGTTGGCTGCCCTGGGCGCGTCGTCGGCTGCACGAGGGGCGCGCTCGGTTGAAGTGGGTTGCCCAGGCCGGTGTCGCCGCCACGGGTGAACAAGAATGCGCCAATACCCATCGTCGACAGACACAGGGTAAGCAGGAGGCATACAGCCAGAACCGCGCCGACGATGAGCAGCGTGTTATTGCGCTTGGGGGCGGGCGGCGGTGTGGGCTGGCTGCTACCGGCGGGCGGGAAGGGCGGCTGCCCACCGCTGGGCGGGGTGTATGTGGGCTGGCCGCTGGGCGGGGTGTAAGGGGCCTGACTGCCACTGCTGGGCGGGATGTAAGAAGACGCTCCGCCTCCCTCACTGGGCGGGAAGGGCGGGGACTGGTCGCTGCTGGGTGGAACGTTACTCGACATCACTCCTCCATCGAACTAGGGTTACGCGACGACACACGCTCAGAGGCGATTTCGCTTCTTATGGATGGAAAGGCAACATAAGCGCATCACCATCATTTTAGCGGCGTGGCGGGCGAAAGTCAAAGCCTCAGAGCCGCCGAAAGGCCGTCTGAGGCTAGAGTTTGATTAGAGAATGCCTAGGCCGACAACCGGCCACTGGCGAATCAGCCGTGGTCGGTCGTCGGTGGTCGGTGGTCGCGCTACGGTTGTCCCGGACACACCGGCGGGAAGCCGGAGAAGCCGAAGCAGCCGCTCAGCGCACCGGGCACGGGGAAGCCTTCGCTGGCCGCCGCCACGTCACCGGCGAGTTGCCCCACGCCAGCCGTGGCGACGTAACGCTCGACCTTGACCGCGCCGAGGCCGACCACGTTGCGCGTGAAGCTGCCATCGCCGGCGAAGACGCTGTGATTCCAGTACGTGGCGCTGAGCACCGCACTGCCCTTGAAGCCAGGGTTGATCCAACCCCAGCGCGCCAGGTCGATGTACTCCACCTGCTTCTCGTTGAGCTTCTCGCACACGTAGTCCAGCAAGCCGTTCTGGTCGTACACGAACAGGGCGAAGTCGGTGAAGCCCGGCTTGGGCACCAGGTTCTGGATGGCTAGCTCGGTCTGAAGGCCGAGCGAGTTGCCGCGTTGCAAGAACGACGGGATAGCAATGACCGCTGCTCCTGACGCAAGGCCGCCACTACCCGCGCCCGTCGACCAGATGAAGCCATCCTCCTGGCGCAGCAGGTTGTAGGCTACCGCCTGGAGCGGCGTCTGTCGCGCGGCGTTGCTGTATTGAATCAGCTCCGCCACCGCCGCGATGGGGGCAGACCCCACCGGATACTCACCAGGGGTGACCCACGTCTGGCTCTCGACGCGGATGGCTCCCACGTACTGGCCAGGCAGGTTGTTGACCAGC